>CAJWZI010000018.1 GCA_913049615.1 uncultured Alphaproteobacteria bacterium
AGGCCCCCCCATCCGTATGCCGCTGGGTCACCACGCCCGAGAACGGTGCGCGAATGGTGGCGTAATTCAGATTGATCTGGGCCAAACGGACATCGGCTTCCGCCTGTTTCAGACGCGCGGAAGCCTCCGCCACACGGCTGTTCAGCATGGAAACTTCTTGGCTCATGGCATCGAATTTCGAGGCACGATACGCTGCTGACTTAGTATTGCGTAGCTTGTCCAGACGGGCCAGTTCCTGGTTTTTCATAACCAATTCAGCCTGGCGGGAGGCTAAAAGCGCCTTATTCGAGGCAACCTCGGCTGCGCGGCGCTCGCGTACCCAATGCAACCTTTCGCGCACCAACACAGCGACCACATCGCCCTTTTTCATCCGATCACCAACGGCAGACCGCATCTCGGCCACTGGTCCCGCAACACGAGCTGCAACCACGCCTGAGCGTCGGGCCACCAAGCGGCCCAAAACCGGAATTGTCTGCGAGACCTTAACCGCACGTACCTTGTCGACTTTAACCAGAGCGGCCCGTGGACCCTTTTTCTTGCTCTGCTTTTCTTCCGCCAGGGTGTAGTCCGGTACCAAGGCCATCACCAACGTCAAAAAGCCCACTAGTACAGGCAGAACCAGAATTCGGCGTTTTGGAGAACAGAGACACGATATCATAGCTTCCACGATCACTCACAGTTCGCTGCAATGTCGCAAGGTGGCATCGCGGGACGACCTATTCAAGCCATCATAACGTCGCGTTTTGGCTAAGGCGATAGGTGGCGCGTCGAGGCATTTATAGGGGTGTCTTCATGGGTAACTGATGGATTGTTTCGGCTGGGACATACAGGATCGTTTTCGTGCACACTTTTTACTCCAACGAGAGGGTAGGGGTGCCTCCGACAAAGCACTATCTAACGATAGTCTGGCATCTCCCAACAGTAAAACTCTTTGCCGGGTCAGTTATTCGAAATAGAGACAACATATTCCCAACTAATAGTAATAAAGAAGTATAAATTACTGTTTTAATTAGGTTTGCGTAAAGATTTGCTAATGTGTGGACGTTACAGCCTTACCCTGCCCGAAGAGGCCATGCGCCAGCTGTTTGATATGCCGGCAGCGGCCTGGATGCAGCCGCGCTACAACATTGCACCATCTCAGATCGCGCCAGTGATCCGGCTCGCGGAAGGCGGTAGCGGCATGTTACTGGATGGCATGACCTGGGGTCTGATCCCAAGCTGGGGCAAGATAACCCCCAAAGGCAGCGGCCAGATCAACGCCCGTAGCGAGACAGCGGCGGAAAAACCTATGTTCCGTTCCGCCTATCGTCGGCGGCGTTGCCTCATCCCCGCCGACGGATTCTACGAATGGCAAAAGATGGCGGGGCACAAACAACCCTATTGGATCAGCCGCATGGATGGCAGGCCCTTTGTTTTCGCCGGTCTTTGGGAAAGGCGGGGAGATAGTCACAGTACGGAAGTGGTCAGCTTCGCCATTTTGACCACCGAGGCCTCGGAAGAACTCCACCCGATCCATCACCGCATGCCAGTAATCCTGGAACCAACAGAATTCAATGCCTGGCTCGATCCGGAAAAAACGCCGCAAACGGAGCTGTTTAGACCAGAGCATGCACCCAGGATGAAAGCCCGCCCTGTCTCCCTCCGGGTGAACAGTCCGCGCAATGATGATGATGCCTGCATGGCCGCGGTCCGGACACCACCGACCCAAGGCAGCTTATTCTAGGAGATCCCCAGGCGTCGTTCGATGCGACCCAACCAAGCGGCAAGGCTCAGACCGGCAATACAACAGACCACCATCAGCCAATAGGTTCCCGCCCAGCCGTCAAAACCGGTGATCATTACCGCCATGGCTGGCGGCCCCGCTAGGCTGCCAATGGCTGCGCCCTGCACAACGACACCGTTGACGGTACCAATCATTTCGGGTCGGGGCGCGTGATCTGCCGTGCCCGCCAAACAAGCGGCCGGTAGCAACCCGCCGAAGAAGTTAAACGCGAAAGCCAGAGGCAGCTTCCAAAATACATCGACGGAGGGAGCAAAAATGCCCAACGAACACAAGAGCATAAGGGCATAGGCCACAACCAGAAGCCAGACCCGGCGCACGTTTCGGTGCAAAAGTATGCCGGCGAACAAATTTCCAAGGCCGTTGCCAAATACCACGAGCGCAGTAGCAAGACCTGCTTGATGAGGCGTGAACGACAAAATCTCGATCAAATATGTCGGCAACCACGAAGCAATAGCGAAAAACTGAAGGGAGTACAGGGCAAAACAAGACCCCATTAGCAAGGGACCTGGCCGCAACGCCGCCTGTCCTAGTTGTCGCCAAGGAATAGAAGCACCTGAACCAGGCACCTGCGGCCAGCGACGCGGCGCAGTTATGATCCAAACAGCGACCATACAAACGACAGCCAAGCTGGCGGACGTCAGCCAAACCCCTTGCCAGGAATATATCGCGGCAATGGGTGGCGCACCGATCAGGGCGATGGCCATACCCACAGGCATGAAACTGCCCCATGCCCCCATAGCCAAATTACGATGCCGATTGTTCGTGGCAGCGACGATAAAACGGGGCGCGGATACGGTGCAGGCCAGCATAGTCATGCTTTCAACAGTCCGGCACGCCAGTAGCCAAATACCATGATCCGCCAGGGCTCCAACAAATCCGGCTGCAGCAAATCCTCCTAGGCCGGCCATCAGAACTCGCCGGGGCCCTACTTTGTCGGCCACAGCGCCCCCAAGGATCCCCAGCAGTGCGCCTGTTAGATTGAATAACGACGCCAACCAACCAGCCGTGACGAGGGACATTTCCAGGTCCACCTGCAACTGGGTGATCAGCGGCGGGACCTTGCCTACCTGGATCGCCGCCACGATGCCACATGTGATGGCAAGAACCACGATGCCCCAGCGGCTATGTCCCGCCGCCTGCACCGATGGGTTCAAATTACACCACCTTACCGGGGTTCATTATATTACCGGGATCCAAGGCAACTTTGACTTTTTGCATCAAGTCCATTTCGACATCTGACTTGTAGCGCCTGGCCTCTTCCCGGCGCAGGCGGCCGAGACCGTGTTCGGCGGAGATGGAGCCATTCAGCTCCGCGATCAGGTCATGTACGATGCGATTGACTTCACCATGGGCCGCCCCGAATTCATCGCCATCCGGACCCAGCGGCTGGGCCGGATTGTAGTGGATATTGCCATCTCCAATATGACCAAAGGCTACGCAACGTACGCCGGGATAGGCGCCCTGCAAGGCCTTGTCAGCCCGCTCTATGAATTCAGCTATACGGGATAGAGGCACGGAGACATCGTGTTTGACGGATTGCCCTTCATGGATCTGCGCCTCGGGTATAGATTCTCTGATCTTCCACAGCGCCGCGCCCTGAGACCGGTTGGCCGCCACCACAGCATCCAGCACCTCACCAGCCTCCATTCCGCCTTCCAGCACCTCTTCCACCGGGCCTCGCAAATTTTCCGGAGAGCCCTGGCCTGAAACCTCCACCAATACATACCAAGGATATTCTTGGTCAAAAGGATCGGAAATACTGGGCAGATGCCGCAGAACAAAATCGACAGCCCGCCGCTGGATCAGTTCGAATGCAGTTACCTGCTCACCGACCGAATTGCGCATCCGGCTCAATAGATGCAGGGAGGCGCCCGGGTCCGGCACGGCTACAAGAGCAGTTTGAATCTCGGTTGGCCTCACAAACAGCTTCAACACCGCCGCCGTGATAATGCCCAAGGTGCCTTCGGCACCGATGAAGATCTGTTTTAAGTCATAACCAGTGTTATCCTTGCGCAGCCCACGCAAACCATCCCAGATACGACCATCAGGCAGGACAACTTCCAGTCCCAAGACCAAATTGCGCGCATTGCCATAGCGCAACACCTGGGTGCCGCCAGCGTTGGTTGATAAATTTCCACCAATCTGGCACGAGCCTTCTGCCGCCAGCGACAACGGGAACAAACGATCAGCCTCCGACGCTGCATCCTGCAGATTGGACAGGATGCAACCTGCTTCCACGGTCATGGTATTGTTGGCGGTATCAATCTCTCGAATTTTGTTCAGGCGTGATGTGGAAAGAATAATTTCTGTTCCTGTGTCATGGGGTTGGCCGCCCCCTGTCAGGCCCGTGTTGCCGCCTTGGGGCACGATCGAGGTACCCGTTTCTGCGCAAATGCCGACTACGGCGGCGACTTCCTGCACATTGGCCGGGCGCACGACCATAGGCACCCAACCGCACCAGTTATCCCGCCAAGACTGGCATTGCAGGGCAATTTCATCCGGGTCAGTCGTATAGCCCTTGAAGCCCACTGCCGCCTTAATCCTGTCCAAGACGGCATCCGTCACTGCATTTGGTCGCTCAGTGTTTGATCCCATTAAATTGATGTAACGCTTTTGCCTGCCAGCAACAAGCTCAGGCCCGTGGCGCGGCGGCCCGTTGCAGGCGGTCATTTATAGCCCGGCCTACACCTTCGTTAGGTATTGATGCCACGGCGATGACCTGGCCCGGACCCTGATCGGCCTGCCGCAACATGGCGAAAAGATTCGCTGCCGCCTCACGAAGGTCACCGCGCGGGCTTAGATTATAGGGCCCATCATGGACCGTACCAAAGCCGACTAGCAATTCGCCGATAGCGCAATTCGTGGCATCCAGACGTAGTTTTTTGTTGGGAGCATAATGGCTTTCCAATTGCCCCGGCGATTGCGGCGCGGCAGGGTTTGTTACTGCCATTAGATGCCCCACCACTAGCTCCAAATCCTCCAGGACTATGCCGCCTGGACGCAGCAACGCAGGACGGCCATCCTGAAATCCCACTACAGTACTCTCCAGACCTATCTCGCAGGAGCCGCCATCCAGAACCATGGCAACCTGCGCGTCAAATTCCTCGTTCACATGCGCGGCCATCGTGGGGCTAATCCGTCCGGAGCGATTGGCCGATGGGGCCGCAACCGGACGGCCCGTGGCCCTTAGCAAGGCCCGGGCATGTGGATGGCTAGGAATACGTAAAGCAATCGTATCCAAACCGGCAGAGACAATATCAGCGATGATGCAATCCGGTTTGCGCGGCAGCACTAATGTCAGGGCGCCGGGCCAAAAGGCCTTGGCCAGGGCACGAGCCTCCTCATTCCAAAGTGCAATTTCATCGACCATGGCGTTTTCTGATAGATGTGCAATCAGTGGATTGAAGTGAGGACGCTGCTTAGCCTCGAAAATTGTGGCAACAGCCGCTCCGTTAGTGGCATCAGCACCCAGGCCATAGACGGTCTCGGTTGGGAAGGCGACAAGCTGTCCTTCTCTCAGCAGGGCGGCGGCCTGCGCCTGATCCTCGGCCCGATCAGCCCGACCAACTAGCGCCACAGTTCGCCTCCCGGTTCCATATCCACGATGGTCAAATGGTTCAGAGTTGCCTCCGCCGTCATTTTCCCATGCTGATCCACACAGCGATACAAGCGGCGTCCCGGATCGGCATAAAGCACCAATTCGCTGTCCCAAAACACCGGTCGTACAAATCGGGTGTGTAGGTCCATCTCCCATGGCATAGCCTGTTTGACCACTGCGCTATGTATTGCGGTCAATTGCATCAAGCCTTGGGCGATGGGTGCACGAAACCCTCTGGCGTAAGCGTATTCTGGGTCCGAATGTATTAAATTTCCAGCTTCCTGCGCAAATTCGGCTACATTCGCCGGCGTCAGTTCCAGACGCCCAACGACCTCCATACCCTGCGCAGGATCGGAGGGTGTAATAGTTGTTCTCGGCAAATTCGGCGCCTCAGCGAATGGCAGCAGATACTGGGTCACCAGGCGCAAAGCGACCGCCTGGTTAGTACGGCGAAAACCAACATGGCAGGTCAAGTAGCGCCCTCGGGGGCCATCACTATCCGGCCCAACTTCCGCTTCCACGTAAAGCTCTTCGTCTAAACAAACATATCCTGTCTGAAAAATGCGCTGGCTCAACAATATACGACCATTATTAGGAAAGCCGGCTTTGGCAATAACTCGGGAGACATCCTGGGCAAGAATTGAGACATCCGCCAATGTGCCAAAAATGGCACCATCTACGGCCAAAATTTGGTGATAACGCTCCTGCCGTTCTCCATCCACATGGGTCAGCATGGTTGGCCATCGGGTACCTTCGGACACCCGATCGTAGGCATTAAGTTCGTCACTCAAGGTATTTGCCTGATCATTCATCCGCTTCTTCTTCTACTGGCAACAGTACCAACAAAGCTTGTCGTTGCCTTTCGGGGCAGAGATAGCATATTACCAAAGTAATCAGTCAATCTAATGCCTGTGATGAGGGTCGCCGCCATGAGTGCTTATCAAGCCCCCCTAAAGGACATCAGCTTTACTCTGAACCAGATTTGCGATTTAGACGGACTTTTGAGCCTGCCAAAATTCGCCGAAACGGACAGGGAAACAACTGAAGCGGTATTGGAAGAGGCAGGCAAGCTGGCTTCAGGAATCTTGGCTCCCCTGAACCGTCAAGGCGACACCCAGGGCTCTACTTTGGCCAATGGTGTGGTGACCACGCCCGATGGCTTCCGGGAGGCCTATGCAGCCTTTCGTAACGGCGGCTGGAACGGCATCCCTTTCGATACCGATTATGGTGGGATGGGACTGCCCGTCTCTCTAGCAAATGCCTGCGCTGAACTATGGAACAGCGCCAATATGGGCTTTGCTGTCTGTCCCTTGCTGACGCAGGGCGCAATTGAGGCGATCAGCGCTCACGGTAGTGACGAATTGAAGGCGACGTACCTGGAAAACCTGGTCACCGGACAATGGACTGGCACCATGAACCTGACAGAACCGCATGCCGGTTCAGATGTAGGTGCCTTGCGCACCAGGGCGGAGCCCGCTGGGGATGGTACTTGGCGGATCAAAGGGCAGAAGATATTTATAACCTACGGCGAACATGACTATGTCGAGAACATCATTCACCTCGTACTGGCACGGACCCCGGGCAGCCCCGACGGAACACGCGGTATCTCTTTGTTTGTAGTGCCAAAATTCCTAGTCAACGCGGATTTAAGCCTGGGACAGCGTAATGACTTACGCTGCATCAAGTTGGAAGAAAAGCTGGGCATCCACGCCTCTCCAACCGCCGTAATGAGCTATGGTGACAACGAAGGCGCAGTTGGCTACATGCTAGGCGACGAGAACAAGGGCATGCGGTGCATGTTTACGATGATGAACGCTGCCCGCCTGGGCATCGGGATTGAGGGACTGGCAATCGCAGAGGGGGCCTATCAGCATGCTGTAGCGTATGCCTTGGAACGGCGCCAGGGGAAGTCCATCGGCACCACGGAACCGGGTTCGTCAGTGATCGTAGAGCATGCAGACGTGCGCCGCATGCTGATGACCATGAAGGCGCAGATCGATGCCATGCGCGCGCTTTGTTACGTTAATGGACAGGCTTTGGATTTGGCGCATCATCATGAAGATGAGGATCAGCGTGCTTGGCATAGTCAGTTAGCTGAATTGCTAACGCCTTTGTCAAAAGCATGGTGCACGGACATAGGCTGTGAAGTCGCCTCCCTTGGCGTGCAAATTCACGGCGGCATGGGTTTTATCGAAGAAACGGGGGCGGCGCAATATTTCCGCGATTCGCGGATCGCCCCGATCTATGAAGGCACCAACGGCATCCAGGCCCTGGACTTGGTCATGCGTAAACTGACCATGTCGGGAGGCGAAGTCGTACGTCGCTATCTGACTGAGATGCGTAACCTGGACAACGAGCTAGCCCAAGGTGGCAAGGCCTTCGCCGCCACGCGAGCCAACTTCGCTGCTGCGCTAGATGGCCTGGAGGAAGCCTCCAACTGGCTTTTGAAAGTAATGGCGGATGACCCTAATTCGGCAGCTGCGGGCGCCACCCCTTACTTGCGTATGTTCGGCCTGACCGTTGGTGGATACCTGATCGCCAAAGGCGGACTACGCGCTATCAAGCTGGCTGACGAACCCGAGGCTGATGGGCCATTTCTGTCAGGACGCGCAGCCACAGCGCGGTTCTTCGGAGAGCAATTGTTGCCTCAGGCGCCTGCGCTGCTGCCAGCTATAACAGCGGGCGCGGCGCCATTATATGCGATTCAAGCGGAGCATTTAGTGAGTTAGAGGAGCGACACCTACTAACTCTTTCCGAATAGGCGCTAATGATCCATGTAGACATGCATTAGGAGGCAAAAATTCAACAACATCGTTGGTTCTCCATAGATTTCAAACCTCCTCTAGAATTCTATTTGAGGAAAATTGACTAGGTGTTGGAGATTGTACTATCAGTACGCTTCGCCAAAGCAGTTCACATCGAAAGTTGTCAAACAGAGGGTGAAAGGAGCTACTTCGCTCCAAAGCAGTAGGCCAACATCACTCTGGCAGCATAAGTTTGACGTACACGTTTAGGCTAAGCTAGCATGGCTTTCGAAAATTTTTCATATCATCAGTGATGAGGTAGTGAACGTGGCGATCGCGGGCCGCGATCGATACACGGAAAGACGATTAATGCCAGTAGACATGCACAAAAACCTGGAAGTTCAATACGCCTATACAGAGGCCATTGATTTCGGCAGGCCAACTGAGGTGGCGCCCGACATATTCTGGGTCCGAATGCCTTTAGAACTGACCGGTCTAAACCATATTAATCTTTGGCTACTGCGTGATGGGTCGGGCTGGAGCATCATCGACACCGGCATGCGCTCGGACAAAATCCGTGATCTGTGGGAAAGCGTTTTCGCAGATTTCCTGGAAGGCCGGCCAGTGACCAGGGTGATTTGCACCCACTTCCACCCTGACCATATAGGTCAGGCCGGCTGGCTTACCAGGAAGTGGAGTTGTCCATTGTGGATGACACACAGAGAATGGCTGCAAGGCCGCGTCGCTGAATTTGATCAGCACGACACCATGCCGGACTGGCATGTAGCTTATTTCCGCAGGGCCGGACTATCCGAAACAGCCCTAGCAGCAATGGCCAAGAGCAGCTACCGTCATTTCAGTAGCGCGGTGACCCCGCTGCCACCACAAGTTCATTCAGTTCAGGAGACTGAAGACATTGTGATCGGAGGCCGAAAATGGCAGGTCATTATCGGCCGTGGTCATTCTCCGGAACATATGTGCCTGTTCAATTCTGATGCTAAAATACTTATCGCGGGGGATCAGATCCTGCCAAAAATTACGCCGCATATTGGCGTACATGCTTCGGATCCAGACGCTAACCCCTTACAGCTTTATCTGGATACCCTAACTAATTTCAATCATTTACCCGAAGACACCCTTGTATTGCCATCGCATGGCCTGCCGTTCTATCGCCTGCATCCACGACTTACCTTTTTGCGGGAACATCACGACCAACGCCTCACGATTCTGGAAGATTTCTGTCGTGAACCAACAAAAGTTCTGTCTACCTTAAAAGTGATGTTCTCGCGACAGCTTAATGAATTCGAGGCGCTATTGGGGATGAGCGAAGCCGTCTCGCATCTGCATTTTTTAATGGGCCAAGGGCGTATAATTCGCGAGGCAGACGAAAACGGGGTCTGGCGCTATTGGTCCACTGGCCGGCGAGCGGATGCTGCCTAAAGTTGAATTAATTAGTTTAGACTGGGGTACGACTAGCCTTCGGAGTTACCTCATAGGAGCAGCAGGCAAAATTTTAGCAACGCGGGCGGGCCCTTATGGAATTCTACAGATCAATAATGGCGATTTTGCAACAGCTTTGCGACAATTAGCGGGTGATTGGCTGAAAAAATACGCATATTCACCTATATTGGCCTCGGGCATGATCGGCGCCCGTCAAGGCTGGAGAGAAGTGCCCTACGCTGATGTGCCGGCTGGATTAGCGGACCTACAGCCGGTCCGCTTCGACGGCTTCGAACGACCATTGTACTTTATTCCCGGCCTTGTTTTTCACAATCCATCCGGTGTACCCGACATAATGCGAGGTGAAGAAACACAGGTCGTAGGCATCGGCACCGATGGAATATTTCTTTTACCGGGCAGTCACAGTAAATGGGTCCTCGTCCAGAAAAACAAGATTATCTGGTTTTCTACCTTCATCACGGGCGAACTATTTGCTGTGCTAAAGGACCATTCAATCCTGGGCCGAATGATGGCAGGCACGAAATCAGATGACGAAGCTTTCAGCCGGGGAGTCTCCTATGGAGCGCTGTCTAAATCTAGCATGCAAGCATTATTTAGCGCGCGGACTCTGGCCTTATTCGGAGAATTGCCAGAATCTGGCGTGGCAGATTATTTGTCGGGTTTGTTGATCGGGGCCGAAATTACCGAGGCGCGGGACATGATCAATACTTCCAACACGGACATCACAATTGTTGGCAGACAGGATTTGTCGGATCGTTATGAAAAAGCCCTGGCGATGTGTGGACTACGCAGCCGAGCTGCAGAAAAAGACGCAGCCGCCAGGGGACATTGGCGCATTGCCCTGGCTGCAGGTTTAGTGGCGTTATGATTTTTTTGGCCGGCCAACTAGCGGAGCCGCCTTTAATTGCTATTCTGCGCGGCATTCAGCCAGAAGAAGTCCTTGCAATTGGCCACGCACTTTATGAAGCAGGCTTCCGCATTATTGAGATTCCTCTCAACTCTCCACAACCGCTGGAAAGCATTCAAAAATTGGCAGAGGTTTTTGGCGATCGCGCCCTGATTGGTGCAGGCACGGTGATGGCGCCAGTTGAGGTGGACCGGATCGCCGCCGCTGGTGGTCGTCTAATAGTCATGCCGCACAGCAACCCCGAAATCATACGGCAAACCAAGACAAAAGACCTAATTTCCCTACCGGGTGTCGCCACGCCAACTGAAGCCTTCACCGCCTTGGCCCATGGGGCAGATGGTCTGAAAATGTTTCCCGGCGAGACCCTGCCGCCAACGGTCGTGAAAGCCTGGCGCGCCGTCTTACCACCAGATTGCGGATTGTTCCCGGTGGGCGGCATCTCCCCGGTCAAAATGGCGGCCTATATCGCGGCGGGTGCTAGCGGCTTTGGATTAGGATCCAGCTTGTACCAACCGGGCCTATCGGCGGCCCAGGTCGGCGAACGGGCCGCAGAGATTATTGCCGCTTGGAAGGCAATCGGCACACAACAGCCTTTTCGATGACAGAAAGACTGTTACTACGCTCTTAAAAATTTGGGCATGCGCTTAGGCATAAGTTGGGTACGTGACGCCGCCGACCAGACACATTATCTTATAACCTAGGCTGATATTCTACGGAACCAAACTGTGAGAACCACCGGAAAATGAAACTCTACGATCTCCCTGCCTCTCCAAATGCCCGCCGGGTACGCATATTCATCGCCGAAAAGGACTTGGACATTCCGACCCAACCCGTGGATATGACTAAGGGTGAAAACCAGCGCCCCGAATTTCTTACTAAGAACTCACTAGGCAAGATGCCAGTTCTGGAATTGGACAATGGCACCTGCATCACCGAATCCGCTGCCATCTGCCGCTACTTGGAGGAAATTTATCCCGAACCGCTCCTATTAGGCCGGGACGCCCTTGAACGGGCCCAGGTAGAAATGTGGAACCGGCGTATGGAAATCGAAATTCTGATGCCCTTAATGCAGGTTTTTGTTCATACCCACGATATGTGGAAAGGTGTTGTTGCACAAATCCCGGAATGGGGAGAGGTTTGCCGCAAGAATACATTGGAGAAATTTGAATGGCTGGAAGGCGAGATCGCCGACAGAGACTTCGTCGTCAACGATACCTACACTGTTGCCGACATCACACTTCAATGTGCCATTGTTCTGGGCAAGGCTGTCGGGGTGCGTGCATCCGAGAATTTGGCTAATGTGAACGCGTGGTTTGATCGGGTCGCTGCCCGGCCCACGGCGCGTGCCTAAGTTGGGAGATATTGAAATGCCAAATCCATTGCTGACCGGCTCCTTCGTGGCTCTGATTTCACCTATGAACCAGGATTATTCACTCGACTTTGGCGGCTTCCGCACCTTGATCGAATTCCAGCAGGAGAACGGGTCCTCAGGTGTCCTAATCATGGGCTCTAGTGGCGAGGTGTCCACGCTGACCACGGAGGAACGCCATGCCATCGTGCGCGAAACCATGAAACATAAACGGCCAGGCATGGAAATGTGGTACGGTTGCACTGGCCCTACCACCGAGACCACCATCGAATATGTGAAACAGGCCGGTACCGAGGGTGCCGACGGCGCTATGATCGCTGCTCCGTCATATGTCTGTGCTTCCAACGAAAACATCGTCGACTATTTTTTGGAAGTTGCCGATGCGTCGACAATCCCGTTGGGTATCTACAACAACCCCCCACGGGTAAAGACCGACCTGAGCGCCGAGGAAGTGCTGAAGATCGCTAAACATTCCAACGTGAAGCTATTAAAGGAATCAACCGGTCGGGTGGCCCAGGTGGCCCAGATAGCCCGTGAACAGCCGGAAATGAGCCTGATGTGTTGCTGTTCTCCCAACCTAGGCCTAATCGTGCCGACAATGACTCTGGGCGGCCACGGAACGGCGAACATGACCGGCAACATCATTCCCCGCGAGATGGCGATGATCTCCAAGCCTTGGGAGAAATTCGAGGACTTCCAGAATTTTCAGGCAGCGTACCTGCACAATCTTCCCATGCTTCACTATGCCTATTCTGCCATCAACCCAGTGCCCATGAAGTCCCTCCTGGCGGCACTGGGCCTGCCCGCCG
>CAJWZI010000019.1 GCA_913049615.1 uncultured Alphaproteobacteria bacterium
CATTTGGCTGGCTTTCGCGCGGCCTTGACACGGACTATGAACAACTATGCCAATTCGTCTGGACTGGCGAAAAAGGAAAAGGTTTCGTTGAGCGGCGATGACGCGCGCGAGGGACTAACCAGCATTCTTTCGATTCAGGCGCCGGACCCTAAATTCAGTTCGCAGACCAAGGACAAGCTGGTTTCGTCTGAGGTGCGGCCCATTGTGGAAAGCCTGATCGGGGAAAGACTTGAACAGTGGTTTGAAGAGCATCCCGTTGATGCCAAGAAGATCGTCAGCAAGGTCTTGGACGCAGCCATCGCGCGCGAGGCGGCACGCAAGGCCCGGGATTTAACCCGACGCAAGGGCGCGCTGGATATCTCGTCTCTACCGGGCAAGCTGGCGGATTGTCAGGAAAGGGATCCAGTAAAATCGGAACTGTTCCTAGTAGAGGGTGACAGCGCAGGCGGTTCAGCAAAGCAAGGGCGGGCGCGGAAGAACCAGGCGGTGCTGCCCCTGCGCGGCAAAATCCTAAACGTGGAAAGGGCCCGGTTCGATAAAATGCTGTCATCGAACGAGATCGGCACATTGATAACGGCCCTGGGGGCAGGAATTGGGCGGGACGATTTTGATATCCAGAAGCTGCGCTATCACAAAATCATCATCATGACCGACGCGGATGTGGACGGTGCTCATATCAGGACTTTGCTGCTGACCTTTTTTTACCGGCAAATGCCGGAAATCGTGGAACGTGGCCACCTCTATATTGCCCAACCGCCCTTATATAAGGTCTGGCGCGGCAATTCCGGGGCGGGGCGGTATTTGAAAGATGATGGTGACCTTGGAAATTATTTGATTGAAGAAGGCCTGCGGGATGTGGTCCTGAACCTGCACGACGGCAGCCAGCGCGGCAGCGCAGATCTGCGGGAATTGGTTGACCATGCCCGCCGCGCCCACGCCTTGTTGGAGGCCGTGGGCCGGCATTACAACCAAAAGACCGTAGAGCAGGCCGCCGTTCTAGGCGTCCTGCGGCCCGATGTCATCGGGGATGGGGAGCAAGCTGGAAATATCGCGCAGTATCTAGCTTCACGTATGGACGGGTTGGAAGCAGCGGAGGAGCGAGGCTGGACCGGTGAAGCGGCTTCCGACGGCGGTTATGCCCTGCGCCGTAGTACCCGTGGCGTAATGGAAACCCATGTCATCGATGCGACATTGATCCGCAGCAGCGAGGCCAGGCAGTTAGATGCCATGGCGACGGAACTACAGGAGATTTATGAACGCCCCGCCACTCTAACACGACGAGACGAAGAGGTGCGCATCACGGGCCCACTGGATCTGTTAGCGAATGTATTGCGCCTGGGGAAAAAGGGCCTGTCAGTGCAGCGTTACAAAGGTCTGGGTGAGATGAATCCAGAACAATTATGGGAAACCACCCTGGATCCCAATGTCCGGACCCTGTTGCAGGTGCAAGTCAAGGAACTTGACGACGCCGACGAGGTATTTTCCATCCTCATGGGTGACGTGGTGGAACCCCGCCGGGATTTCATCCAATCCAACGCCCTGAATGTGGTCAACCTGGACATCTAATCAGTGAACAAGGCGCCCGCGCCAAAGTCCGGAGGGAAGACGAGCCGGAGTTGGCTCGCAACCGCCATCTATTGGTTTATCGTGCTCATTGTCTGGGGGGTGATTGCAATCTTGGGCGTAATTGTCTGGTACGCCTATGACCTGCCGCCAGTGGATAAGTTGTCGGCTATCCAGCGCAAACCGTCGGTGACACTGTTGGACCGCAAGAACCGCAAGATCGCTGAATTCGGAGACGTCTACGGTGTTCCCGTACAGTTGAATCAATTACCTAAATATCTGCCCAACGCCGTCGTGGCGACCGAGGATAGGCGCTTCTATAACCATTACGGGATCGATCCTATCGGTTTGACCCGAGCCATGGTGAAGAATGTAATCGCTGGCCGCGTAGTACAGGGCGGCAGCACAATTAGCCAGCAATTGGCCAAAAACGTCTTTCTGACCCATCAGCGTACTTTGAAGCGTAAGGTGCAGGAATTCTTACTAGCCCTTTGGCTGGAAGCTACTTTTTCCAAAGACCAAATCCTCACGCTCTATCTGAACCGAGTCTACTTTGGCGCTGGTGCCTATGGAGTTGATGCGGCTGCGCGCCGGTATTTCTCCAAACCTGCTGCCAAAGTCAATCTGGCCGAGGCGGCTATGCTGGCCGGCCTATTGAAGGCGCCATCGCGCCTAACGCCTACTCGGAACCTCAGGGCAGCACAGAGACGAGCGGCGCTGGTCCTGACCCTTATGGCCGATGTGGGCTATATCAAACCAGCAGCGGCCCAAGCGGCAAAAGCAAAACCAGCCGACCTGCGCCTGGGAAGGCGGCCCACGGGACAGCCAGCGTACTACTTCTCAGATTGGATCATCGACCGCCTGACCGACTATCTTGGGCCTACGGAACGCAATTTAGTGATCCTCACGACGCTGGACCGTGAAATGCAGCACCATGCCGAACGGGTTTTTGCAAAGTTGTTCGCAGGCCCTGCCCGCAAGCGCAAAATTGGCCAAGGCGCCCTTTTGGCCATGGCCCCCAACGGCGCCGTTCGGGCAATGGTCGGGGGACGCGATTATGGCAGAAGCCAGTACAACCGGGCCACCCAAGCGCGCCGACAGCCGGGTTCAGCCTTCAAGCCCGTTGTTTTTCTGGCCGGATTGGAACTGGGTTTACGCTCCGACACAACTTTTAATGACAAACCGATCACCGTGAATGGCTGGTCGCCCAAGAATTATGCCAACAAATACCGGGGACAGCTGACCTTTAGCCAAGCTCTTGCCTACTCCTCCAACTCCGTAGCCGTACAGGTGTCCGAACGAGTGGGCCGAGACCTCGTTGTAGACGCGGCACGGCGGTTGGGGATGACCTCCCGCATTGCCACTCATCCATCCATTGCCCTAGGCACGGCAGAAGTTGGCCTGCTGGAATTGACCACCATGTACGCCTCCCTGGCCAACCAAGGGCTTGGTGCACTGCCCCACGGCATTCTAGAAGTCCGGGATGACCGGGACAATGTGCTCTACCACCGCCATGGCTCGGGCAGAGGGCAGGTGGCACGGCCCTGGCATGTAGCCGAACTAAGCCAGATGCTGGTGAACACGATCCAGGTCGGAACTGGCCGCAACGCCAAGATCGGCAGGCCGGCGGCTGGAAAGACTGGCACCAGCCAGGATCATAAAGACGCTTGGTTCGTGGGTTATACCTCGCAGCTTGTCGCTGGAATCTGGCTGGGCAACGACAATGGTAGCCCGATGAACCGGGTTACGGGCGGCGGGGTGCCGGCACGACTGTGGCGAGATTTCATGATAGCGGTGCACAAGGGCCTGCCGGCCTACTCTTTGAATAAGCCTTCCTTCAAGCAACAATCGCCGCAGCGCGGCAAGAATTTGTTTGATAGGCTGTGGAAAAGTTTTGGCGGCAGCGGCCAGACACAAACCAACGATACCGACGACTACAACAGCAAGGGCGATTCCTAATCATGGAAACATTCGACTACATTATCGTCGGTGCTGGCACGGCTGGCTGCTTGCTGGCAAACCGGTTGTCGACAGACCCCAGAACTACCGTCCTATTGTTGGAAGCTGGCGGCAAGGATAATTATCACTGGATCCATATTCCCGTTGGTTACCTTTACACCTTGGGCAATCCAAGAACGGATTGGTGCTACAAGACCGAGTCGGAGCCAGGCCTGAATGGCCGGACCATCGACTACGCCCGGGGCAAGGTTCTGGGCGGCTGTTCTTCCATCAACGGCATGATCTACATGCGCGGACAGGCCCGGGACTATGATCAATGGCGGCAGATGGGCAACATGGGCTGGGCCTGGGACGACGTTCTGCCCTATTTCCGCATAACTGAAAACCATTTTGCCGGCAGCAATGACATGCACGGTACAGATGGCGAATGGCGAGTTGAGGAACCGCGTGTCAATTGGGAAATTTTGGCCGCATTTCGCGAGGCTGCGGCCCAGGTAGGCATCCCAAAGTCGGACGACTTCAATCGCGGCGATAATGAAGGTTGCGGCTATTTTCAGGTCAATCAAAAACGTGGAATGCGCTGGAGTGCTGCCAAAGCTTTCCTAAGGCCGGCCATGCAACGACAGAATTTGGAGGTCTTGACCCATGCCCAGGCCACCCGCATCATTATTGAGGATGGTCGAGCAACGGGTCTGGAGTTTCGCCATAACGATACGCTAACCGAAGCCAAGGCTAATGGCGCGGTGATCCTCTCGGGCGGCTCGGTCAATTCCCCGCAACTGCTCGAACTGTCCGGAATTGGACAAGGCGAATTACTACAATACCACGGCATTTCAGTGCAGAAGGAACTTGCCGGCGTTGGTGAAAATTTGCAGGACCATTTGCAGGTGCGCCTGGTTTACAGGGTTTCCAACACCAGAACCTTGAACCTCCGCGCCAACAACCTGCTGGGCCGCATCGCCATGGGTGTGGAATATGTTCTGTTCAAAACCGGACCTTTGACCATGGCGCCCAGTCAGTTGGGTGCCTTTGCCAAATCCGATCCCAGCCGGGAAACTGCGAACCTGCAATACCATGTCCAGCCACTGAGCACGGACAAGCTAGGCGAGGATTTGCACCCGTTTGAGGCCTTCACCGCCTCGGTCTGCAATTTGCGGCCCGATAGCCGGGGTAGCATTCATATCGATAGCTCAGATGCGATGCGCCAACCGTCCATCCGGCCCAACTACCTTTCCACCGAAAGCGACCGTAGGGTAACCGCAGACGCCATACGGCTCACCCGCAAAATCTGCGCCGCGCCAGGCCTGGAACCCTATAACCCTGTAGAGTTCCGACCTGGACCGGAAATTGGTCATGACGATGAAAGTTTAGCCAAGGCGGCCGGCAACATAGCAACAACTATTTTTCATCCCGTCAGCACGTGCCGTATGGGTCAGGATGACCGGTCGGTGGTTGACGATCGCTTGCGTGTCCATGGCATTAACAGCTTGCGCGTGGTCGATGCATCCATCATGCCTACCATCACCTCCGGCAACACCAACTCTCCTGTTGTCATGATTGCAGAAAAAGCGGCTGAGATGATCATCCAAGACGGGCGCCAGAATGGTTGACCTGTTGCGGCTTACAACTAATCTTCCCTACCATGCTTAGCTTGCCGAAAATTCTGTTGCTTTTGGCCCTGGTGGCCGGGATCTTTTTAGTCTCGAAGATCTTGCGGGGCCGATCAAATTCGACTTCGAAGGATGCCAAAGAACCTGCCGAAACCGACGCCCTCGACCTAAACCCCTGTGGGGTCTGCGGCAATTATGTGGCAACCGAAGGCAGCAGTTGCGAGCGAGACGATTGCCCCATTGCCAAGGGCTGATGTGGCGACTAGGTTGCGCCGAATCTCATATCATGGAAAACCGTGACCCATGACCGGCACGCCAACATTTAACACTAAAACCTTTCAGGGCCTAATTCTGGCGCTGCAAAATTATTGGTCCGAGCAGGGCTGCATAATCCTGCAGCCCTACGACATGGAGGTGGGCGCAGGTACCTTTCACTGGGCCACAACCTTGCGGTCCCTTGGTAGCAGAAGCTGGAATGCCGCCTATGTACAGCCGTCGCGCCGGCCCGCTGACGGACGCTATGGCGAGAACCCCAACCGCTTGCAGCATTATTATCAGTTCCAGGTGATTATGAAGCCTTCGCCCCCCGATTTTCAGGATTTATATCTGGGCAGCCTCGCTGCCATCGGCCTGGATGCTGCTAGTCACGACATCCGCTTTGTCGAGGACGATTGGGAAAGCCCTACTTTGGGTGCTTGGGGCTTGGGCTGGGAAGTTTGGTGCGACGGTATGGAAGTCAGTCAGTTCACCTATTTCCAGCAGGTCGGTGGCTTTGACTGCAATCCTATCTCGGGTGAGTTGACTTATGGTCTGGAGCGCTTGGCCATGTATGTCCAGGGCGTGGATCATTTCCAAAAACTGGTCTGGAACGAACCGGGCACTTCCCGCTCGAAAACTTATGCTGATATCTACCTGGCAGCAGAACAGCAGTTTTCCGCCTACAACTTCTATTATGCCGATACCGGCATTTTGCTCCGGCATTTCACGGATGCCGAAATCGAATGCGCTGCCCTGGTCGAAGCGGATTTACCTTTGCCCGCCTACGACCAGTGCATCAAGGCCTCGCACATATTTAATCTATTAGAAGCCCGCGGCATGATTTCGGTGACGGAACGGGCAGCCTATATAGGCCGGGTGCGAAATCTAGCCAAAGCTTGTGCCAAGGCCTATCTTGCCGCCGAAGGCGAACTCGTCGAGGAAATGGCCTGATATGCCGGATCTGTTGCTGGAGTTGTTCGGCGAGGAGATTCCCGCCAGCATGCAGGCCCGCGCTGCCGAAGATCTGAAGCGCCTTGTTTGCAACGGTTGTAGGGGGGCAAATTTGCCATTTGAAACGGCTAAGGCCTATGTCACACCCCGGCGCCTAATTCTTCGCATTACCGGCTTGCCCAAGGCGCAACCGGACGCACGAGAAGAAATACGTGGTCCCAAGGTGGACGCGCCGGACAAGGCCATTCAAGGTTTCCTCCAAGGCAACGGCGTTAGTCGAGACCAGTGTGAAGAGCGGGAACTGGCAAAAGGCGTATTTCTTTGCGCAATCATTAAACACCAGGGACGGCCGACAATGGAAGTGTTGGCAGAGATTTTGCCCAAAGTCTTTGCCGATCTACCCTGGCCAAAATCAATGCGATGGGGCAGTGGCTCCACACGTTGGATTAGGCCCCTACATTCCATTTTAGTCCTGTTTGACGGCACAGTCGTACCCCTGACATTTGCAGGCATCAACAGCGGAATTCAGACGCAAGGGCATCGCTTCCATGCGCCGGAGTCATTCGATGTATTGGGATTCGCCGATTATCGGGACAAACTGGCTGCCGCTAAAGTTATCATCGACCCCGACGAGAGGCGCAAAACTATCTCCGAGGGCGCTAGACGACTAGCCCAGGAAGCCGGCCTGACCCTAGTGGAAGATGATGGTCTGTTGGCCGAGATTTCCGGCCTGGTGGAATGGCCAGTGCCCATGCTGGGAAGTTTTGACAAGCGGTTCCTGGACGTCCCTTCAGAGGTTCTGGTAGCCACCATGACGGTGAACCAGAAATACCTCTCCCTGCGGGATGCCGAAGGCGACCTCTCGCCACATTTTATCGCCGTGGCTAATCTGGAAGCACAGGATGGGGGCTGGAAAATTATTGCAGGCAACGAATACGTACTAACGGCGCGGCTGACGGACGCCGAATTTTTTTGGACCCAGGACAAGAAAAAGTCCCTGGCTAGCCGGGTCCCAGCCTTGGACGAAGTGGTTTTTCACGCCAAGCTGGGTCATCTTGGTGACAAAGTCAGCCGCATGGAAAAACTAGCGGCCGAGCTGGCCGGCTATATCCCCGGCGCCGACGCAGAGAGGGCCCAACGTGCTGCCCATTTGTGCAAGGCCGATTTGGTCAGCGACATGGTCTACGAATTTCCGGAATTGCAAGGCGTTATGGGCCAATACTACGCCCTGAACGATGGGGAACCAGCGGACGTGGCCTTGGCTATCCGACAGCATTATTCGCCCGCCGGTCCAATGGACAACTGTCCGTCGGAAGCTATCTCTCTGTGTGTCGCCCTGGCCGATAAACTGGATATTCTTGTGGGCTTTTGGGCCATCGATGAAAAGCCAACGGGTTCCCGTGATCCATTTGCCTTACGCCGGGCCGCCTTAGGCATAATTCGCATGATTCTAGAAAACAACCTGCGCCTGCCATTAAAAAACGCCTTTGCGCTTGCCCAGGACGCATATGAATTTTCTGGGGGGCCGGATAGCAACTTGCTGGATTTCTTTGCGGATCGCCTGAAGGCTCATCTGCGGGAGCAAGGCATGCGCCATGATCTGATTCAGGCGGTCTTTTCCCTTGGCGGAGAGGACGATCTGGTCCGAATAATCGGCCAGGTGCAGGCGTTGGAAGAATTTTTTGCCAGCGAAGATGGGGCTAATCTGCTGACGGCCTATCGGCGAGCCGCCAATATCCTGCGTATAGAGGAAAAGAAGGATGGCCTCGCTCATGACGGTGCCGTCCACCAGGAGCTTTTGCAACAGAAAGAAGAATTTGATCTGGCCCACGCGCTTGGTTTCGCTGTAGTTCAAATCGACGAGGCCTTGGCGAGCGAAGACTTCGCTCAGGCCATGACGGCTATGGCGGGATTACGCCGGCCGGTCGACGGTTTTTTTGACTCCGTAACAGTAAACACTGAGGATGACGCACTACGTGGCAATCGTTTGCGGTTGTTGTCAGAAATTCGCCAAACCTTGCATAAAGTAGCTGATTTCAGCGAAATTGAAGGCTGAATCACTGATAGGTATACCATGACAAACTGGGTTTACACCTTCGGCAGCGGCGCAGCGGACGGCGGTGCAGACGACAAGAATCTGCTTGGCGGCAAGGGCGCGAATTTAGCGGAAATGTCAGGTCTAGGCCTGCCTGTGCCTCCGGGATTTACGCTGACAACTGAAGTTTGCACCACTTATTACGATAACCAGGAAAACTACCCTGATAATTTAGCCGGTCAGGTTGCGAATGCCCTTGCCTCGGTAGAGGCTACAGTAGGCGCAACATTTGGTGACGAGAACAATCCATTGCTAGTCTCAGTCCGTTCAGGGGCCCGTGCCTCCATGCCCGGCATGATGGATACGGTATTGAACCTAGGGCTTAACGACCAAACTGTGGCCGGATTGGCGAAGCAAAGCAGTAATGAGCGTTTCGCCTGGGACAGCTACCGCCGTTTCATCCAGATGTACTCGGACGTGGTGTTGGGCATCGACCATTATCACTTTGAGGAACTGCTGGAGGTGCACAAGGAAGGCAAGGGCCGGCAGCTTGATACCGAATTGTCGGCCGATGACCTGCGCGAACTGGTGGGCAAGTTTAAGGCCAAAGTGTTGCAGGAAGGCGATGGCGATTTTCCACAAGATGTGAATGATCAGCTATGGGGCGCTATCAGTGCAGTTTTTGGCTCCTGGCAGAACGCCCGCGCCATAACCTACCGGCGCCTGCATGACATTCCCGTCAGCTGGGGCACAGCCGTCAATATTCAGGCCATGGTGTTTGGCAACATGGGGAACGATTCCGCCACCGGGGTGGCCTTTACTCGCGACCCGTCCACGGGCGAAAAGCGGTTCTTCGGTGAATATTTGATCAACGCCCAGGGTGAAGACGTGGTTGCCGGCATCCGAACGCCGCAGCATTTGACCCAGGCAGCGCGCGAGGCCGCAAACGATGACAAGCCGTCGTTGGAGGAAGTCATGCCGGAGGTCTTTTCAGAGCTTGATGCCATCTGCCAGCACCTCGAAGCCCACTATCGGGACATGCAGGACATCGAGTTCACGGTACAAAACGGTTCCCTGTACATTCTGCAAACCCGCTCCGGCAAACGTACGGCGGAGGCCGCCATAAGGATTGCTGTTGAAATGACCAATGAAGGCCTATTGAACCGGGAAGAAGCCATTTGGCGAGTCGAGCCCGATAGTCTCGATCAATTGCTTCACCCCACCCTGGACCCCAACACCGAGCGTCAAGTCATCGCCCATGGTTTACCTGCCTCGCCAGGTGCCGCCACCGGCAAGGTAACATTTTCCGCGGATCAGGCAGAATACCTAGCTTCACGGGGCGAGGGAATCCTTCTTGTACGCATGGAAACCTCACCCGAGGACATTCATGGCATGCATGCGTCGCGCGGCATCCTGACTGCCCGTGGCGGCATGACGTCCCATGCGGCGGTGGTAGCACGAGGAATGGGGCGGCCCTGCGTTTCGGGTGCCAGACAGCTGCATATCGATTATCAGAGCCAAACAGTGCGGGTGGGTGGTACGGTCATTGCAGCCGGCGACGTGCTGACTATTGATGGCAGCAGCGGTGAAGTCATGCTGGGCGAAGTCGCAACCATACAGCCTAAGCTTTCGGGTGACTTCGGCACCTTGATGAGTTGGGCAGACGAAATCCGCCAACTCGGTATCCGCACCAACGCTGAAACGCCCACCGAGGCCCAGACCGCAATCGATTTCGGCGCTGAAGGTATCGGTCTATGCCGGACCGAACATATGTTTTTTGAAACCGACCGAATTCTGGCAGTGCGTGAAATGATCTTGGCCAAGGATACGGAAGGACGAAGGACCGCCCTGGCTAGAATCCTACCCATGCAGCGAGAGGATTTCGTCAATCTGTTCAAGATCATGTCCGGTTTTCCCGTTACCATACGTTTGCTGGATCCACCGCTGCACGAATTTTTGCCAAAATCGGACGATGAACTGGCACAGCTGTCGGCAACGACAGGGACCTCATTGGAGGAATTACGCCACCGGGCCAACCAATTGCATGAATACAATCCCATGCTAGGTCACCGTGGTTGCCGATTGGGTATCTCACATCCGGAAATATATGAAATGCAGGCCCGCGCCATTTTTGAGGCGGCCGTCATTGTCGGCGCCGAACAAGGCAAAACTGTGGTACCCGAGGTGATGATCCCCTTGATCGCCGGCAAGGCAGAATTCACATTCTTGCAAACCTTGATAGCCGCTATTGCAGAAGAGGTGGCAAAAGAGCGCGGGGTGGAATTGGAATACCTGATCGGAACCATGATTGAATTGCCACGTGCGGCGCTGCGTGCTGGCGAGATTGCGGAAGAAGCCCAATTTTTCTCGTTTGGCACCAACGATCTAACCCAAACTGTCTATGGTATAAGCCGTGACGATTCCGTCAGCTTTCTCGCAGATTATAGGGCCAAGGGCATTATTGAGGCCGATCCCTTTACCACCCTGGACAGGGACGGCGTTGGCGAGCTGATCAAACTCGCCTCGCAGCGCGGCCTGGCAACAAGGCCAGATCTTAAGCTGGGGATTTGCGGCGAACATGGTGGCGATCCCGCCTCGATCGCGTTCTGCCATTCCATTGGTCTGAATTATGTGTCCTGCTCACCGTTCCGTGTCCCCATCGCGCGATTGGCAGCTGCCCAGGCGGCTGCCGGAAAGGAAAAGTCAGTTGCTTAATCGAGATCGATGGTGTTAGCGGAAAAGGGGGCCGTCGCGGCGGAATTAATGACATACCTTTGATGGTTATTCATTCAAACCTGTTACAGCACGAGCGAATTCCCTGGCGGCAAAGGGCTGCAAATCGTCGATGCCCTCGCCAATCCCGATGTAATGCACGGGCAGGCTAAAACGTTCCGCCACCGCAACTAAAACTCCTCCTCGGGCAGTCCCGTCCAGTTTGGTCATTACCAGGCCGCTGACGTTGCATACTTTAGAAAAGACCTCCACTTGCTGCAGAACGTTTTGCCCGGTCGTAGCATCCAGAACCAGCAAACAATCGTGGGGAGCGCCTTCGTCCAACTTATCTAGCACACGGGCGACTTTGGCTAATTCGTCCATCAGGTTAGACTTGTTTTGCAACCTACCTGCCGTATCCACTAATAAAACATCGGCATTCCGCGCTTGCGCTGTTTGCAGGCCCTCGTAGGCCACGGCAGCTGGGTCGGCACCTACGTCGCGCCGAACTACCGTGGCCCCCGCTCGTTCGCCCCAAATTTGTAGTTGATCGATAGCAGCGGCGCGGAAGGTATCGGCGGCTGCCAGAACAACAGATTTGCCGTCTGAGGTTAGGTTATGAGCAATCTTACCAATAGTGGTCGTCTTACCTGTGCCATTGACGCCGACCACCAGGATGACATGCGGCCGGTTCTCGGCATCTATCCGTAAGGGGTGGGCCACGGGCAGTAAAATGTCCGCCACCACGTCCGCCAGCGCTGACTTAATTTCATCCTCGCAAATTTCCTTGTCGAACCGATCTTCCGCCAATTTGCCACTGACGCTTGCGGCGATGGTGGGACCCAGATCGGCGGCAATTAGGAGATCCTCCAATTCTTCTAGGGCCGCACTGTCCAATTTGCGTTTGGTGAAGGCAGCTGTCAAAGAATTACCGATATTGCCGACGGTACGGTTCAAGCCCGTCTTTAGGCGGGCAAAAAGACGTGGTTTGTCCACATTCATGCTGGCAAACGCCCTATCAGCCTATCCTGGCGCGCAGCTATGATGTCCACGTCGATAATGCCCTTGGCGGGGGCATGCGCGATTGGTTGATCCAATTCAACCAAGGTAAATTGTTCGTCCCGCCCAAGGCCCGGACGCTCCAACAACACGCGGGCGGAACCATGAACCCGCCTGGCTAGAAATTTTGCTAGGACGGCAGAACCCTTTTCCCGCAACAAGGCCGCGCGGCGGCGGCGCTCGTCAACCGGCACCTGGGGCATACGTGCCGCCGGAGTGCCAATCCGTTCGGAATAAGGAAACACGTGCAAATAGGTTAGAGCGCAGTCATCGACCAAAGCTAGAGTTTTCTGGAACTGGGTCTCGGTCTCTGTTGGAAAGCCCACTATCAGATCTGCGCCGAACACCATTTCGGGCCGGCTAGCCCGCAGTCGTTGGCAAAATTCCACTGCCTGAGCGCGGCTGTGCCGACGTGCCATCCGTTTAAGGATGAGATCAT
>CAJWZI010000020.1 GCA_913049615.1 uncultured Alphaproteobacteria bacterium
TTTTTGACCCACCCATGCGCCAGGCCTTTTTGCTAACCGGGAAGGTATCTTCCATAGATAGGTCGCCGGCAGTCAGTTGGGAAAATAACATATAAAGGGTCATCAGCTTGGACATGGAGGAAGGCGCCATGGGTTGCTCGGCGTTTTGTTCAAACAAAACGGTTCCGGTTGTGTGGTCGATCAAAATTGCCTGCTTCGCAGGGGTTTTGATCTGCGCCTGCGCGAGGGCCACACCATGCGACAACGCCGCCACAATTAATACAAAATGTCTTAGAACTTTCAGCTTCACACCAATTCCCCGTCGAGTCTCCCAAGTACCAGTAATTCTAGCCGCAAAATATAACGAATTTGTGGCGATGGCAGAGACAACCTACCAACCTTTTTGCGGTTTACGGACTATTAGCTTCAAATTTCGCACGCAAGGTGAATTTTTCCACCTTACCCATGGTATTGCGGGGCAGGTTCTCCAGGAAGATCACGCCGCGCGGATGTTTGAACCGGGCAAGACGTCCCTCGAACAACTCCAGGATATCGGCGCTTTGGATATAGCTACCCGGCCGGCGTACTACGCAGGCTACGGGAATTTCACCCCAGTGTTCGTCAGGACGACCGATCACCGCAGCTTCCAACAGGTCTGTGCAATCAGCCAGAATATTTTCCAGTTCCGCCGGATAGATGTTCTCGCCGCCCGAAATCACCACATCCTTCTTGCGCTCATCTACGTAATAGTAGCCATCTTCATCTTGGTGACCGATGTCGCCGGTATGGAACCAGCCGCCAGTATAGGCTTCGCGGGTGCCCTCTTCATTGCGCCAATATGCCTGAAACAGATTCTTGCCCAATAAGACTATCTCTCCTGCCTCGCCCGGTGCGACGGGCATGCCATAATTGTCAACAATGCGTGCCCTGGTATGCAGTGCTGGTTTGCCGCAGGATCCCATCTTCCGTTCTACATCTTCCAGAGGCAGACAAATGGCTACCGGGGCGCTTTCCGTCAGTCCGTAAATCTGTGTGGCCGGGACGCCACGAATCAAAAAGGCGCGCAAGACCGCTTCTGGTACTGCCGACGAGCCGATCCCGACGAGGCGTAGGGACGAAAGATCCGTCGTCTCCCAGTTGGGATGAGAGATCAGGCCCAAGGTCATCGCAGGCACAGTGAGGAATATAGTGGGTTTTCGTTCGGAGATTGCGGTCAGCGTGTTTGCCGGATCAAATCGCGCCTGAATGGTCGTGGTTGCACCGGCGTAGATCGAAGGGGTCGTGTGGATGTTCATGCCTCCTACATGAAACATGGGTAGAACCGTCAAGCCATGGTCATGGCGGGTGATGTCGTGTGCGGCGATGGCATTTACCGCATTATGGAACAGGGCGTCTTGGGTCAGTAGCGTGCCTTTGGGCCGGCCCGTGGTGCCGGATGTGTAAACGATGGTCACGGGATCATCCAAGGTTCCGCCGCCAGCATCCGCTCCAGCCGCGGTTAGCAAATCCTCATATGAATGCCATTGGTCTCCGCCGCCGTAGACAATAATTGCAAGGTCCGGTACTTCGTCCCGAATGCTGTTCAAGTGATCTACAAAGTCAGGCTCCGCCAGTAACGCCTTCGATTCGCAATTTTGCAATATCCATGCATGTTCAGGTGGCGCCAATCGCCAATTCAAGGGGACAAGCATGGCTCCGAGTCGGGCGCAGGCGAACAAAAGTTCCAGTAACTCGGGGCTGTTGTAGCCCAGGTGCGCTACGCGGTCTCCCTTGCCTACGTTTAACTGGCCAGATAGCATAGCTGCTAGGCAGTTGACCCGAATCTCCATTTCGCCATACGAAATATCCTGACCTTCGAAATGCACCGCAATTCGATCACTGTCCCAATCAGCCCAATGGCTGATCCAATGGGAAATATCCATCGCGTCCTATAATTCCTTCTGGTGGTCGCTGGGATCGAATAGGCTTTCCCGGCCAAGGCGCTCCATGCAGATCTCAGGCGTCCAAGGCAACATGAGGGAGCCACATCGGCTGTCGCGGTAAAGCTGTTCCAGCCGTAGATTACGGAAAATGGCGCGGCCGCCACAAGTGCGCAAGGCTAGGCGGCAGATATCGTTCGCGAATTCCATGACGGTATATTGCGCCGCATAGGCGCGAAGGCGTTCGTCCTTGCAAGGGTTTATGGCCGCCTCACCGACGGCGCGTTCGAACAGGGCGCGGGCTTGCTCCAACTTAATACGCATTTCGGCCACCGCCATCTGCTTCGCGGCGCTATGCCGGGCGCTGCCTGCTGGTGGCCCGCCGTCCACCTCGCCGCGCAGATATTCGCAGGTGAAATCGAAGGCTGCTTGAGCGATGCCCATATAGGTTGGGCACAGGCTCATAAACATGTGGGGCCAATTCAATGCGGCTTGGTAGTACTTGCCGCGGGGCATGAGTTGATGATCATTGGGCACGAACACATCGGTTAATTCCAGGTTATTAGAGGATGTTGCCCGCATGCCCAGGACATCCCAGTCACCGGTTATCTTGAAACCATCCGCCATGCCATCGATGGCCAGATATATGGTGTCGCGCACATCCGCTTCGTCCACATCCTTTGCCTCGGTGCACAACACGCCGTAATAGTTTGCTGCCCCAGCTAGGGATGCAAAGTGCTTTCGGCCATTGACCCGCCAGCCGCCCCTTACCTTTTTGGCGGTGGTTCCGAATGGAGCCTTTCCCGCCGCCGCCGCGCTGTTAGGCTCGGAGAACGGCTGGGCAAAAATGGCACCATCCTTGATTACTTTTTTGTAGATGCCGGTGCGGCGCTTCTCATGTTTGTAGCGCTGCGTGGGCGTCATCTTCAGATCATCAGCCATCTGGCTGGTCCACAACATGGTGGCGCAATGCATATTGAAAGTCAGGGCCGTAGCACCGCACCAGCGGCCAAGTTCTGCTGAGATCTCCATGTAACGAGCATAGTCGACACCCAGGCCGCCGTAGCGTTCCGGAATAACTAGGCCGAGGAATCCTACCTCGCGCAGGTCATCATAGTTTTCCGTAGGGAAACGGCCTTCTCGGTCGTAGGTGGCGCTGCGGGGCAAAAATTTCTCCTGGCCCAGTTGGCGCGCCGTGGCTACGAGTTGCTCCTGGGTAGCCACAATCAAGCCACCTCACCCAGAAATTCTCGGATGACGGCGTTAAATGCATCCGGATCTTCCAGATTGGCCAAATGGCCCACGCCCATTAGGCAGTGATACCGGCAGTCAGGAATATAACCGGCCATCTTCTTCATCATCGACGCGGGAGCTGCCTCGTCGAGCTCACCGGCCAAGGCCAAGGTGGGGCAGGATATATCGCCTAGCGCTTTCCGCTGATTGAATTTCACCAGACAATGCAGGGCGGTTCGATATGTTTCCGCTGATAGCGCCGACATGGACGACATGGCCGAGTCTACCGCCGTCTGTGGCGGATTTGCAGACATCATGCCAGGCACCAATTCGCCGGCGAAATCTCTGGGACTAAGGCCGCGATCCAAAGGTGCCAGGCGTTGGCCTAAGAACCATTCCTGGAAGTCGTCGCCTGGTTTACCAAAGGACGGTGATGTTCCGGATAGCACAACGGCGCTGGCGCGATCAGGATAATGCACTATGAATTCCTGGGCCACCATGCCACCCATAGAATGCCCGACAATGGCCGCCGTAGGTGCCTTTAGATGATCCAACAGGCGAGCAACTGCATGGGCCAGTTCTTCGAAGTTCATTTCATCCAATGGCGCGCTTTCGCCATAACCCGGCATGTCCCAAGCGGTTGCTCGCCAGCGGTCGGCGAAAGCAGGAAGCTGCCAATCGAAGGAATGACGGTTACCGCCGATGCCGTGCAAAAACAGCAGGACAGGACCAACTCCCTGACTAACGAAACTGGGAATGTCGCTCATGCCAATTCTCCTTGTAGCACGCCATTCTTGACTACGGCCTGGTTATCCAACTCCACCGTGCAATTTCGAATGGGCAGGTCGAAATGACCCAGGGTCTGTCTGCCTGCAACCTCATTGGCGCCGGTTGAGTAGACCACATTGCCTGCGAAGGCACGTAGTTCGGTGCCGTTAAAATCCTTGCGATCATACATGGTCATGGCATCCCAGCGGGCTCCCTGGTTCATGCCCCAACCGACGTGAGAGGTGGCATAGGCGTCCCGGTCCTCCCAGGCTGAAAAGTAACTGCGCATCAGGTCAGCATCCACACCATCACCTTCAATGGCAGTGACATAGTCATCCTCAATCGTCAGACAAATTGGTGTTTCAAGATATCGCTTGAAGGTCAGGTTCACGTCACCTCGATCTAGCACTAGAGTGCCATTAACTTTGCCTGATGCTGGAAAACACAGACACAAGCCGCCCGGCCAATGGGACATAATTCCGGGTCGTGTCACCCAGCCCCAGCCTCCGCCGGCGATGGCGCCTTCAAGGTTCACGGACATATCGCTTCCTGCGCGGGAGGTAATTTTCATCGTCTTGGCGCCACGTAGCATCTTCATGCCCAGCTTTACCTTTTGCTCCAGGGTATCGTTGGGAGCGAGGCGCTCCAAGGCCTCAGGGTGCTCGTTCGAGATCATCAAAACTCGGGCGCCGCCCTTTAAAATTTCCGGAAGTTCCGAGGCATGCAACAACCCTTCGACTGTACAATCCACTACCATGGTAGTATTCGCCAGGGCCCTTACGACCGGCCGGATATTTTGGATTACGTCTGAGGAGCCAGTCGAGCGCACTGGAACCGGCGCGGCTTGCGTAGGGGTGGGGATGACAATATGAAACGGCAGTGCGCCAAGTTGATGCAAGGCCAGTTCAGCAAGCTGTACATTGATTGCGCGGGATTGGCTTTCCGACAGGATTGCCACTGCTTCCCCTTTTTCCACTTTGCACTTGATGAAGACCCGAGCAAAGCAGTCGATCCACTTACCCTCGATACGTTCCTGTAACATGGCTACCTCGCTTTTTTTCTGGCCGATGTTAATGCCATATTGGTCCGCTGATGAAGGATATTCCATGACAATTTTGTTTGAACACGAATCCTGCCTCCGACACGATATGGGCGAAGGTCATCCGGAACGCCCTGACCGCTTGCGCGCCATTCAACTGGCGTTAGCCGAATCGGAATTTGTCGATCTGGAGCGCCGTTCAGCGCCTTTGGCAACCCCCCAACAGATTGCCTTGGTCCATCCGCAATCCTACATCAATCATATTTTCGACACGGCGCCGAAACAGGGGCGCGTCCAGCTCGATCCAGACACCGTTATGAACTCCGCTTCATTGGAGGCCGCCCGAAGGGCCGCTGGGGCGGTCTGCGCGGCGGTGGATGCGGTCATGGCGGGTGAGACCAAGAATGCCTTCTGCGCCGTGCGACCCCCGGGACACCACGCCGAACCCGAGCGCTCCATGGGCTTTTGTATTTTCAGTTCTGTTGCCATCGCGGCCCGCCACGCGATGTCTGCCCATGATCTGAAGCGTGTGGCGGTGGTTGACTTTGATGTTCACCACGGGAACGGCACCCAAGCCGCGTTTTGGAATGATACCGACTTGTTTTTTGGCTCCACCCATCAGATGCCTCTGTATCCTGGTACCGGTGCGGTGTCGGAAATCGGGGTGGGGAATATTCATAATTTTCCCCTGCCCCCTGGTGCGGCAGGAATAGCGTTCCGTGATGCAATGGGAGACGGTTTACTTCCAGCCTTAACCGCTTTCAAACCCGAATTATTGTTGATTTCGGCCGGTTTCGATGCCCATGTCGATGACCCGTTGGCACAATTGTGTTTTGAGACGGAGGACTATGCTTGGGTGACGGAAGTTCTAATAGCGGTTGCGGCCGATCACTGCCAGGGCCGGCTGGTATCGTCACTGGAAGGAGGTTATGATCTCGCCGCATTGGCGGCGTCCGTAGCAGCGCATGTCAGGGCCTTGATGGCGGCGTAAAGGAAGGATGCAATGGCAAAAAAAGGAAAAGAAGATATTCCCGGGGACATTGCCGCCATGAATTTCGAAGTTGCCTTGGCGGAACTTGAAGGCATCGTACAGGATTTGGAAGGCGGGCAAGTGGATTTGGATGCATCTATCGCGCTGTACAGTCGAGGCGCTCTGCTAAAGCGACATTGCGAAGCGAAGTTGAACGCCGCCAGTGAACAAGTGGAAAAGATCGTAGCTGACGGTGCGGGCAATGCCCAGTCTACCGAACCGGCCAATATTCAATAAATTGCATCATGACGAAATTTTCAGCGTTGCTGGCCAAGGCATCTAAGGCTGTCGACAAGGAAATGGATTATCAGTTGCCTAGTGGACAGGAACTGGAGCATCGGCTGTTCGACGCCATGCGCTACGCCACTCTCGGGGGGGGCAAGCGCCTGCGTCCGTTCATGGTCATTGCGGGGGGTGAGATCTTTGATCTGAAGATGGCAGAATGCTTGCGCGTGAGCGCTGCGGTAGAATTTGTGCATGCATATAGCCTGGTACATGATGATTTGCCCTGCATGGATGACGACGATCTGCGCCGTGGCAGGCCTACAGTCCATGTTGAATTCGATGAAGCCACTGCCATATTGACAGGAGATGCGTTGCTGACATTGGCCTTTGAAATTTTGGCCGACTGCAAGACTTCGGCAGATCCCGAAGTCCGCATGGAACTGGTAGCTGGCCTTGCCCGGGCGGCAGGTGGGCACGGCATGGTTGGCGGTCAAATGCTAGATCTTTGGGCGGAAGGCAATTCCCTCGATGCCTCTGGCGCTGCACGCATGCAACGGCTGAAAACCGGGGAATTGATTGCCTTCGCCTGCGAGGCGGGGGGCATACTGGCCCGCGCCCGGCCACAGCAGCGTAAGGCCCTGCGTATGTTCGCCCACGACCTGGGTCTGGCTTTTCAAATCACCGATGACTTGCTGGATGAGGAGGGTAGTACGGAGGAGGTGGGCAAGGCTACCCGGAAGGATGCTGCTGCCCAGAAAGCTACGGCCGTTGCAATTCTGGGTATTGACGGAGCCCGCGACAGGGCTAATTATTTGTCGAAGCAAGCCGCTGCTCATTTGGATCATTTCGGAAAAAAAGCTAATACTTTGCGGGACTTGTGCGAATTCGTTATAAACCGGACTAACTAATTTCAAGAATGGCGGAGTAAGACGTGCCCAACAGTATGACGCCCCTGCTGGATACCATCCACAATCCTGCCGATACGCGCACCTTGTCGGAGGATCAATTGCGGCAACTGGCCGACGAGCTTCGGGCCGAGACAATTGATGCCGTGGCCCAGACCGGTGGCCATTTGGGCGCGGGCCTGGGGGTAGTCGAATTGACCGTTGCCCTGCACCACGTCTTTGACACACCGGACGACATATTGATCTGGGATGTGGGCCACCAGGCTTACCCTCATAAGATTTTGACCGGCCGTCGAGATGGTATCCGGACTTTGCGTCAGGGCGGTGGCTTATCGGGTTTCACAAAGCGGTCGGAAAGTAACTATGACCCGTTCGGGGCCGCCCATTCCTCCACCTCCATCTCAGCGGCTCTGGGGTTCGCCGTAGCGCGGGACTTAGATGGCCGGGATAACAACGTCGTAGCGGTGATCGGCGACGGTGCCATGAGTGCGGGCATGGCGTACGAAGCCATGAATAACGCGGGTTCGCTCAACACGCGATTGATAGTGATCCTGAACGATAACGATATGTCCATCGCGCCCCCCGTGGGCGCCATGAGCGCCTATCTTTCGCGGTTGTTGTCATCGCGCCCTTATCGCGGCTTGCGTCATTTTGCCAAGCAGTTAGCGAAAAAGATGCCTGAGCCCCTGGAGCGCACCGCGCGTCGGGCCGAGGAATATGCCCGCGGCATGATCACGGGCGGCACCTTGTTCGAGGAGTTAGGGTTCTTCTACGTGGGGCCGATTGATGGCCATAACCTCGACCACCTGCTACCGATCTTGAAAAACGTCAAGGAAGCCCGACGCACCAATCCAATTCTAGTGCATGTGGTAACGCAAAAGGGTAAGGGTTATCCCCCGGCTGAAGAATCAGCGGACAAATATCATGGCGTCTCCCGCTTTGACGTCGTGACCGGGACGCAGGCAAAATCCAAGCCTAATGCGCCGAACTACACAAACGTATTTTCCGACCAATTGGTGCGTGAGGGGGAACGGGACGAAAAAATTGTGGCGATTACCGCGGCTATGCCATCTGGCACGGGACTGGCGGATTTTCAAAAGAAGTTTCCGGACCGCTGTTTCGATGTAGGCATCGCCGAACAACACGGCGTGACTTTCGCCGCCGGACTGGCGGCGGATGGTTACCGGCCTTTTGCTGCAATTTATTCCACGTTTCTCCAGCGGGCCTACGATCAGGTGGTGCATGACGTGGCGATCCAGAAACTGCCTGTGCGTTTTGCGATCGACCGAGCTGGCCTAGTCGGTGCCGACGGGTCCACACACGCCGGTTCGTTCGATATAACCTATCTGGCTACGCTGCCCAATTTCGTCGTCATGGCAGCGGCGGACGAGGCCGAATTGACGCGAATGGTTGCCACAGCTGCCCGTATCGATGACGGGCCCTCAGCCTTCCGATATCCCCGTGGCGAAGGGGAAGGTGTGGATATTTCCTTACCGGCCTTACCTTTGGAAATCGGCAAGGGCCGCGTGCTGCGCGAAGGGAACATTGTGGCAATCCTGTCATTTGGTTCGCGTCTGGGCGAATCCATAAAGGCGGCTGAAGAGTTGACGGCCAAGGGGTTCTCGACCACCGTCGCCGATGCTAGGTTTTGCAAACCTTTGGACGTGGATCTGGTTTGCAATCTAGCCCGTGATCACGATGTCTTACTCACCATCGAGGAAGGATCTATCGGCGGCTTCGCGGCCCATGTGCTCCAATGTCTGGAACGCCAGGAATTGCTGCAGGATGGCGCTAAGGTGCGTACAATGATGCTACCGGATCTATTCATTGATCATGACGCGCCCAAGAAAATGCATGCAGCCGCCGGCTTGAACGCGCCGGATATCGTGGCCACGGCCTTGTCCGCCTTGGGCCGGGCTGAAACCGTCGAGGAGCCCAAGCTGGCCTGAGGCGCCGGACCAAATTCATGGCAGCAAACGCCAATACCAGGAAACTGCGGTTGGATTTGCTGCTGGTTGAGCGTGGCCTGGCGGAAAGTCGCAGCAAGGCTCAGGCCTTGATTATGTCCGGCAATGTGCATGGCCCGGATCGCCGTCTGGATAAACCGGGTGAGGAATTGGCCATTGATGCCCAGATTACCGTCAAGGGAGAGGAGCAGCCCTGGGTTTCGCGCGGTGGCATTAAGTTGGCCCACGGACTCGAGTCATTTGCAATCGACCCCAAGGGGTTGACTTGCTTAGACATTGGTGCCTCGACGGGTGGCTTCACTGATGTACTACTGCAGGCTGGTGCAGCACGGGTTTATGCGGTTGACGTGGGCCGTGGCCAGTTGGCTTGGTCTTTGCGCAATAACGAGCAGGTGGTCGTGTTGGAGAGGACTAACGCCAGGTATTTGAGCCGGGCACAAGTACCGGAAGCTGTCGACATGGTTGTCTGTGACGCCTCCTTCATCGGCTTACGCACTGTCCTGCCCGCCGCATTGTCTTTGGTTGCACCCGGCGCTTGTTTGGTGGCACTGATCAAACCGCAGTTCGAGGTCGGTCCAGACCGTGTTGGCAAAGGCGGCGTGGTACGTGACCCTGAATTACATGCCCAGGTTCTCGCTGACATGCTTGAATGGCTGAATGGACAAGAGGGTTGGACCGCGTTAGGCACTGTCGTCAGTCCTATCAAAGGTCCCAAAGGCAATGTAGAATTTTTGATTGCCGGTCGCCACAACGGATAGATTTTTGACTGTCTTCGACATTAAGTCCATCGGTGCCCGCGGTGACGGCATTGCCGATTATTGTGACCGAGTAGTCTATATTCCCCATACCGTGACCGGGGATCGTGTGGAGGCGACGATCGTCACCAGGCGTAATGACGCGCTGATTGCGCATCTCGACCGAGTCTTGAACCCAGGAACGGATCGGGTAAAGGCGCCCTGCTCACATTTTGGTTTCTGCGGTGGTTGCGCCCTTCAACATGTGCGGGATGACGCCTACCGCGACTGGAAAGTTAACCTCCTTCGACAAACCATGTCCCGCCGAGATCTGGATGTTACCAAGATCCGAGACCTTGTTGTTGTCCCTACTGCCAGTCGCCGCCGCGCCCGTTTCACCGCTCGGCGGACCCAAAGAGGCGTACAATTGGGCTTTAACGCGGCGGCAAGCCACAACATCATCAATATTGAACAATGTCATCTTCTAGTACCCGCGATTACGGCCGTGTTGGACGATTTGCGCGTCCTGTTGGAGGTCCTGTTGCCCGCGAGCGGAAAAGCCAATGTCCATATCACGGAAACGGCAACAGGTTTGGACGTTTGGCTGGCCGCCAATATCCGCCATAGTGTAGAAACCGACATGTGCCTGGCCGAATTTGCTGAATCTACGGATTTGGCACGCCTATCCGTAGGTAACCAACCTAACGCGGTCTTGGTTCGTCGGACGCCACGGGTGAACATTCAGGGAGTCGACATAACGCCGCCGCCGGGTGGCTTCCTGCAGGCCAGCTTGATGGGAGAACAAAGCCTAGCGGCGATCGTGCGCCAAGGCGTCGGCGAGGCCACGAAGATCGTGGATCTATTCGCCGGCATAGGTACATTCAGCTTCGCCATGGGACAAGATGTCGAGGTTGTTGCCGTGGAGGGTGATAGGGATCAGGTCCAAGCCATGATCCAGGGCCGGAATGCGGCGCGCCTAACAAGGGTTGAAGTAAAGATGCGGGATTTGGTGCGGCGACCTCTTTCGGTGGCGGAGTTGAATGGGTTTGAGGCGGTTGTGTTCGATCCACCGCGGGCCGGCGCCCGCAGTCAGTCACGAATTATAGCGGCTTCGATGGTACCAAGAATCGTCGGGATATCCTGTAATCTATCCACCTTTGTCCGCGACGTACGGACGCTGGTTGATGGTGGGTATCGCCTTCTATCAGTAACGCCAGTTGACCAGTTTCCCTGGAGCCGTCACTTGGAGCTTGTTGCATGTTTGCAAAGGTAGCGCTGGTTGAACACATACACGTCGTGACCGACCATGGCTCCCTAGCTTGAGAATATTGTTGTAAGGAGAAGAATGGTCTTGCCCTATTCCATTCATTTCGTTTCAGCGCAAGGTCACCGCAACCACAAGCGATACCACAAGCTGCCGCTGTGCGGGTTTGTTTATGTTCGAGAAAAGTGGGTCATTCGACGGCTCCAAGGGGCCAACTTGATCCGCCACTTGATCCGCCATTGAATTTTCTCCTACAAGCCGGTGACAACTCCGAAGGTTGGGTCAACGGCAATGATTTGGGCAATTCAGGGGAATTTATTGACGGAGGTTGTCTGTTTCATCGAAAACGGAATATTTGATCTTCGTGTGTTGTAATTGGATTCCCACGGTAGTTTGGTACTCTCGGGCTTGAACGTGAAACTAGTTAGGAAAATGGGAGCAAGGCAATGGGCAACATGATTGATTTTGCCAGGCCGGACGGCGGCAGCACTCGGGGATATCTGGCTACGGCGGGAGCGGACTTACCGTCCATGGTGGTCATCCAGGAATGGTGGGGTCTGAATGATCAGATTTGCGGCGTAGCCGATCGATTTGCCCGCGCTGGTTACAACGCCCTGGCGCCCGATCTGTATGAAGGCCGAGTAACCCAGGAACCGGACGAGGCCAATCATATGATGAGCGGCCTAGATTTTCCTGGTGCTACCAACCAAGACATTCGCGGTGCGGCGCAGCATCTACAAACGATTGGAGGCAAGGTCGGCGTTATGGGGTTTTGCATGGGTGGCGCTCTGACCATTGCAGCCGCCGTGCATGTTCCTGAATTCGCCGTCGGCGTCTGTTTTTATGGCATTCCACCGCAGGATTTTGCCAATCCAGCAAATGTAGCGATACCCCTGCAAGGGCATTTTGCTAATCAGGACGATTGGTGCACGCCCGAGGCTGTGAATGAATTGGAGGCGACCCTAACCGCGGCTGAGGCCAATGTCGAAATCTATAGATACGATGCAGCCCATGGTTTCTTTAACGAAACAAGTGAGGCGGCTTATCAGGCAGCTTCCGCCAATCAGGCTTGGCAGCGCATGAGCGATTATTTGTCCACTAACCTATAGAAAACGTTTTTCGCGCGTCTTAAGGGAAGGGGACCGTATCAGCACCATTCAGAAATACCCTGATTGATTGCGCCGTCGCGATACAGGCATCGTTCTTGAACAGGCTGGCTCCGAGCGTAATCGATTTGGTGCTCATTGCCACTAGCCGAGTGCTGATACGGATTTGACCGGGTGGCTTGGCTTATGCGCGGAAGTTGATTTCCAGATAGGCGATGACCTAACGTTCGCTAGGCGCACGGTCGAGCATAGTTGAACGCAACCACTCCACCCAATTGTATTTTCACGTAGGCTGCTAGGGCGGTGTTATTGATATGACCACCAGAGTCGGTATTGGCAATCCGAATAGATACTGTTATCCAATGTTGAAAATTTGCCGAATCGGTGAAACCGATGCCCGCGTCA
>CAJWZI010000021.1 GCA_913049615.1 uncultured Alphaproteobacteria bacterium
GAGATTGACCCAATTCGGAAAAGTTTGCGGTGTTTCAACAGCGGTAGAAAGCTTCAACATGTGATGAGTTCTAAGCTTAAAGTCAACTGCGCAAACTGTTCAATCAATGCCGATACTGTTTCGGGCGCATCTACCTGAAGAAAGTGACCAGCACCGGGCAAAGTCACGACAGGCCCGTCCAGCCACAAGTCTTTGAATAAACCGATGATGAAGTCTTGAGGAAAAGCCCGGTCTGCCTCGCTAAAAACTATCATAGCAGGTTGCTTCTTAATTTCTGCCGTAGCCTAAGATGTGCTGACAATCTTTAATTTGTTTTCTGTTTCCGCGGCAACGATGAATTGGGGGAATTGGAAGGCTGCAATGCAGCTTCAGTGCTTCATCTTACGGTAGAAACAGGTATCGTTAGCGAAAGTCGCCTCGATGACAGGGAATAATAATTTCATGGCAAATCCAATTAATGCCGCGATCGTCGGCTTGGGTCGTTGGGGGCAATTGCTGGTTTCATCCGTTGACGGCAGTGAGAAAATAAAATTCACGGTGGCTGTCACGCGTACGCCAGCCAAAGCGAAGGATTTTTGCGCCGCCCGTGATATCGAATTGTCGAATGATCTAACGAATGTGCTCAGTGACGACAACATTGATGCCCTTGTCATAGCAACGCCCCACACTCAGCACTTTGACCAACTGATGGCAGCAGCAAGCGCTGGCAAACATGTCTACTGCGAAAAGCCTTGGACTTTGGACGCAGGCCAAGCAAGTAGTTCGCTGCGTGCATTATCCGACGCCGGACTGAAAGTTGCCATCGGTCACAACCGGCGATTTGCGCCCAATACCCAGGCCATGAAAAAGTTGCTGCAAGACGGTGGTCTGGGTACGCCCATTCATATAGATGGTCATTTTGATGCCAACCTTGCACCAAACGAAGGAATGTGGCGAGACAACCGGGCAGAAAGTCCGGCAGGCGGCATGACTTCGTTGGGCATACACGCCCTGGACATGTTCATTAATTTGTTCGGGCGCATCCGGGATGTGAACGCACAAAGCAAGCGGATTGCCTCAGCGATAGATGTCGATGACACAACCCTGGTTCGGATAAATTTTGAAAACGGGTGCACAGGCCATTTGACGACGATTTCAGCCACAAACATGCTCTGGCGTGTATCGGTCTTTTGCACCGGCGGATGGGTAGAAATACGAGACCAGGACAAACTTGAAGTGTCTTCCATTGCCGATGGCAATACGGCACAAACCTACTCTGGTTATGGATACCCCGCGCTTGCAACGATCCAAGCCGCCCTGGAAGCGTTCGCAACCGATATCTCTGGCGGGCAGGCGTTCCCGGTTTCGGCGGCTGAAATCGAACATGCGACCAAGGCCCTTGAAGCAATTATCTTTTCAGCTGAAACCGGCAAAATTGTATCGTTGTGCAATACAGATTAGGCTTCGAATTTCCGCACCCGCAGTCTTCTATGACAAATGAGATTTAGATTTTCTCGCTAAGAGCATTGACGAATGCATTGTGGATGGCTGCATCGGCTGGTGCGAAATTTTGCAGGGTTTTGATGTCCCGGAATATAGCTGCTGCCCTTTCCCATCTTCGGAACGGCCGGTGCGAGGCCAATACCATTGCGGGTGAGGAAGACAACAAGTCTTGAAAATCAACGGCACCATAGACAGCAAGAGCGCCAAACCTCAAACTCCTGACTGACGCTTGACCGATAGAGGAAGAACTGATGACAACGTTCGTATTAGTGCATGGTGCGTATCAAGGGGGTTGGATTTGGGGGCTCGTCCGGGAGCGCCTGGAAGCTATTGGCCACCGAGTCTATGCGCCTTCTCTCGACGGCTGCGGCGAGCGGGCTCACAGCCTCCGCCATGGAATCACCACGGAAACTCACGGTGCAGAAATCGCCGCATTGCTAGAAATGGAAGACCTCACCGATGTCGTGATGGTTGCCACGTCCAGCGGCGGCATGGTTATGGCAGCGGCGGCAGAGCGTGCACGGAGTCGCATTAGCCGGCTTGTGTTCGCTGACGCCTTGGCGTTGACGGACGGTGAGAAAATCCGGGATATCATCACCCAACCGTCTTCCATAGAAACCGACTTGGCGGTCGGCCGTTCCACGGAAGACGCCGCCAGGGTTCTATTCAAGGACCTTAAGCCTGATTTACGTCAATGGGCGGTGGACCGCCTGACCCTCCACCCGCGTGCTGTTTACTATGAAACGATTAAACTACCAACGTTCTGGTCACAAACCTGGGAGGCCATGGTGATCTATTGCACCGAGGCCGCTAATCCCGGCAAACCGCACCAAGCACGCACCGCCGAAATGCTGGGCGCATCCTGGCATGAAATTGAGACAGGCCATTACCCGATGCTAAGCACGCCAGATAGATTAGTAGAGCTGGTTCTGTCGAACTAAATCGCTTCAATAGGACAATTTCTCAGGGAAAAATCCGAAGTTGACGCGCTGACTATCCTCCCGCGACATCGGCCGCGTCGGCGACCACAAGATCACCCGTATCGTCAAACTGCTACCCTGGTATTGCGCTCCGCCCTGAGCGTAACCGGCACCAGTCGTCTCCAGAAGAACAATCACACCGGACGGATACTGTTTTCAATGGTCCCGGCTCGGTTCACCGAACGTAGTTTATCAAAATTACTTCGGGGCAGGATTACATTGTTGCAGCGTATTACGAGGCATCCATCAGGATATTCGCAATCGGTTACGCGGTTCCTGGCAAGACTGGTTGCTAGTTCGCTTGGCTCGACGGTGAGTCTACGCCCGATTTCGTTCATCGTTCATGAAGCGTCGGCAAAATCCCGCAACAAATGTCCCGGCGTACCGCAATCCCCTAGGTTATCGCCCCGACTGTCTACTGTCCGCACGCCATTAACCCAGACGCCATGCAACCCGACCGCCGGAGTATCTATGCGGTCGGCACCGGCCGGCAGGTCGTTTACCCGGCGTTTCTCGCCGCGCGCCACGGTCTTAGGATCGAACAGCATCAAGTCCGCCCAGGCGCCCGGCACCAATCGGCCGCGGTCCTTGATGCGGTAGATATCCGCTGCATGCGAGGTTAATGCCTGCACCGCGTATTCCACCGACATGTCGCCCCGGTCACGAGCCCAATGCCCCAGCAGGTGCAGGCCGAACCCTGCATCGCACAGGAACGAAAGATGTGCCCCGGCGTCGGACAGGGTGATCGCGGCAGCGGGGTTGCGCAGCAACTCGACGACCCGGTCCTCATCAACATTGAAGAGGCGGCAGTCGAACATGGACTTGAGATCGTCGGCAAGACCGAAATCGAGAAACCAATCCCAGGGGTCCCTGCCCGCCTCGCGCGCCAGAGGGCCAACCTTCTTGCCAACGAGGTCACGGTGTGCCGGCTTATGTGCAGACATGATGGTCATGTGGTCCCAGTTATTCGAAGAGAACCGGTTCGGCACGCCCGTCGTCTTCATCTCGTCCTTCAGGTTCTGACGGAAGGAGACATCGGCAAGAACCGCCTTATAGGCTTCGGAGCCCTCCGCCTCGATTGCAGGACGCCAGCCAATCAGCGCCTCCAACGGATAGGGATGCTCCAAAGTGAATTCCATACCCAGCGGGAAACAGCCAACCTGTGACCAGAGCTCTCGCCCCCGATCGCGGGCCTCCTCTATCTGACCGATTTCGCGGAACACGCGGTCCGGATCGCCGGGATCGACAAACATCGCAGCGATCATGACCGGACGCCCATTTTTTGCGGCGACCTTTTCGAGCCAGGGCACTGTCGTGGTCATGCCCTTGGTCAACATAAAAGCGCCCCTCCCCGCCTCGCCCAAGGCACCGGTCAGTTCCAGCATTTCATGTTCATCGGCAAGGCGGGACGGCATGGGAATTCCGGCATCGCCATTGTGTTGCTCCAAGGTTGAGGTTGCGAAACCGCAGGCGCCTGCTTCGAGCGCTTCCAGTACCAGGGTCTTCATTTCCGCAACTTCCGGTGCGGTTGCGGCGCGGTCCGATGCCGCGTCGCCAAGCACCCAGGTGCGGACAGAGGAATGCCCACAGAACGCTGCGACATTCGGCACAATCCCTCGGCATTCCAGCGAATTCATATAATCCGGAAACGTCTCAAAGTCCCAGTCGATCCCAGCCTGCATTGCTTCCAACGACATCCCTTCGACATGGGTTAGGTTCTTCAACGTCCGCTCGCGGTGTTCCGGTTTGCAAGGCGCAATAGTGAAACCGCAATTGCCAATGACCACGGTGGTCACGCCGAGCCGGTTCGACGGAGTCGCATAGGGATCCCAGGTAAGCTGCGCATCAAAATGTGTGTGCAGATCGATGATGCCGGGGGAGAGGCTTAGGCCTTCTGCATCCATCACTTCGCGACCATCGCCGATTGTGGGGCCAATTTCCGAGATGCGTCCGTCCTTGACAGCCAGCTCGCCATTCGTGGCAAGATTACCCAGACCATCGATGATGCGCGCGTTCTTGATCACCAAATCATGCATATGCGCCTTCTCCCCAGTGTCTCCAGCATGTCCCTACTCAAATGGCAGAGCAAGTTGCAGCAAATGCCACGCCTAAAAGTGTTCCCTTATATATTACGTTTGCAATCATAAACATGACCATCAGGAAAGACGGAATTACGAATGTTTTTGAATATTTGTTTCTCAAAGAACTCCCAAACACAAAAAAGCCGCCCGAGTCCCCGACAAAGTGCCGCAGAGACTAATAATAGCAGTATCCTTCTATTTTTCTTTAATATCCTCTAACCCCTGTCAGCGCTTGCTCGACAATCTCCTGACCGCGGGCCCAGATATCTGCCTTCCACTGGCTGTCCTCGCCGTAGAAAGCGGCTCGCACTTGTTCCTTGATCGGCTTGAAATACGGCGAAGATTCGGCACCACCCTTGGCGTAAAGCCAGTTGTCCGCGCGGATCGCTTCGTGCACCTCTTCAAGGGGACGCGTGCCAAATTCCAGTGTGACGGCGGTCACCTCTGCCTCCGGGCAGGCTCGGTGGTAGCCGAAATCGATCGTGCCGCTAAGCCGGACGGATACGGAATTGCCAATTGCAGCACTCTTAACGTTGCTACCGTACCAAGCGCATGTGCGTTCGTATTGCAGGTCATCGGGCCCGCCGCGTCCGATGACCTCGCCGTAGCCGCGCGGGCCGAGACCGGTGTGAAAATCAACCATGGCGATGCGCTGCGCGCCTGAAAGACATTTCCGAGCGAAGCCCTCGATCGTGCGACGCGACCAGCTCGGCCCACAACCGCCATAAAATAGGCCGTCGGGGTAAGTGTACTGGCCGGTTGAGGTGATCTGCTGGAATATCTTCAATCCCTCTCGCTGCTTAAAGGCTTCGATTACCCTATCCGCATCCTCGCGAGCGCGACCGTTCCAAGTGTCTGGCACAAGACTTGCGTGCAGCTTGGCATAGCCCGGACTTTTAGGCAGGCCGTCCTCAAAATTAATAAAATTGCGGTTAAGATCAATATTGTCCTCGTTGACCCGGCGCAGATGGGCAAAGCCGTGTGGATTATTGGCGTGTACCAGTACTAACGCGGTGTCGGAATCGAGCCGCGCCCTCCAATTCTCCCGTAGGAAGCCAATCTGACAGCCAGAGCCGCAAAATCCCTCGATACCGTGCGTCGCCGAGCCAGCGACGACGATGTTGCGCGCATTTTGAGAGCCAAGAATGATGATATCGATCCCGAGGTCCCCGCCGCTCGGCCCCTTCATCGGGTGTGCAAATTGCCATACGAACGCGCCCGCCTTGTCGGCGGCGGCGAGAAACTTCCCGCGGGCTTCAGCGTAGTTATCCGAAAAATAACTATCCACTGCGTAAACGCCCTAAGCCGGCGCTGCAGCGCCGTCGCGCCGACTGTCGGCAGCGCCAGTTAGCGCGCCACTCTCAGGGTCGCGCGCGACGGCCTGCATACCGCCGGTACGCCAAGAGAATTCGGGCAACAGGATGATATCGTGTCCGCGCGCCGATAGCTCGACGCAGACGGGGTGCGGAACGCGGCACTCCAGATATATCTGCTTGCCATCCCACATACGGGCCCTGGGCATATCGATCGCGTCCTGTAGGTCGAGGCCAAAATCGACATACCCTACCATCGCCTGGACCTGGGTCTGCAAGATACCGTAACTACCCGGCGTGCCTAGTGCCAGTATCCCTTCGCCGTTGCGGGTAGAGATGGACGGAGCAAGGCACATCGCCATGCGTTGACCCGGCTGCAAGGCGTTGGGCGAGGCGGGGTCCAAATCCGTCCAGTTCAGAAAGTTGTTTAGAATTACGCCAGTGCCTGGAACCATTACGCCGGAACCGTAGGCGGAGCCGAGGCTTTGTGTGAGGCACACCATGTTACCCTCAGCATCGGCGACCGATATCGAGGTGGTGTTCTCCTTCGCCGCGTCGGCGATATAGTCTGCATCACCAGACCATTTCTCGGTTAGCCCGACCACCGGGACGCCGTCACCTGCACGGTCAACCTGAGCAGCAATATCTGCAAGCAACGCTTCGGCGTCTTTCGGGCTGCAGCGGTTATGTTCAATGCGTAATCCGGCAGCAATGCGGATCGCGCGGAAGACGAGGTCGAGATGCGGCGCGCTGAGCAATCCCAAAGATTCGATGTCGAACGAATCAAGAATGCGCAAGGCCAGTAGGAATTGAAAAGACTCCGCCGGCGGCGGTGGCACATGGATTAACCGGTCACGATAGGTTGCCTTGATGGGTGTTTCGATCAACGGTTCGACGGCTTGCAAATCTCTTGGAGCGATTACGCCGCCGACCAATTGCATGTGCCGCGTGAGCCGTTCGCCGAGTTCACCGGTATATAAATAGCCGATACCCTGTTTGGCAATTTTTTCCAATGTCCCGGCCAGATCATGCAGTTTCAGGATATCCCCGGGTTTCCATCCACGGTCAGGTTCGAACACCCGGCGCCACTCGGGATCCTTGATTCGGTCATTTTGGTCGACGGTCTCGGCAACGAAAAATTTCGAGACTGGATAGCCGTCCGAGGCGAGACAAATTGCGGGTTGTAGCACATCCGGGAAGCTCAGCTTTCCGTATCGGCTTTGTAGTTCGTACCAGCCAGCGAGGTTTCCAGGCGGGCAGGATGCGAGCGGGCCAGTCATCGCGACCGCGCCATCCATTTCCATAGGGTTCAGTCCAGTCGGTGCAGGCGGGATAAAATCGATGCAGGCCACTTCGCCGGTCCCCGCACGTAGGAAAGTAGCCGCCCCAGCGCCGGCCAGTCCCGACATAAACGGTTCGACCACATTCAAAGCTACTGCCGTCGCCGCGACTGCATCGAAGGCATTTCCGCCCCGGCGCAGCATCTCGGCGCCGGCATTCGCCGCCAGCGGGTGCGCGGCGGCGACCATACCACTATTCGCTCGTATGCTCGGCCGCCCGCCCAGCGACCAGTCGGCATTAGTGAGTTCCAGCATCTCGTCTTTCCTCTCAGTAGGGTCTCCTTGTTCATCATAGGTCATGACCAAGGGGCGGCGCAGATGAAGATGGTCTGGTAGCGGACACCAGCCCCAGAAACCATCGTCCTGATAGCAACCAGGGGGCTCATGTACTAAAATTCAAACTGGACCACTCAATGGGCCCCGACCAGTTCTCTTGATTTTAATTTATTTCCAAATTTGCATTGGGCACAAAATTCAGCCGGCCAATGCGCTCGTATTGGAATTGCTTGTATATATATAAGCACCGTGTCACTGCACCACCGATAGTATCAATCTATGACTTGTGATGATCAGCCTGCGATATACGGCGATAGGCAATGCGCTCACCTTGGTCAAGTGCCCCCAGATAATCCGTGCCCTCATTGGGAAAATTACTGGCAGTTATCTCCACCTCAGGCGAAATTTGACCTCCATCTACCAAAACTGTGATATTTTGCGCTTGAGCGAATATCTTATCTGCAACAGGCTGACAATTATCCCAATTAGTGTGCAGCAACATGACACAGAAAGTATCGTTTGATAACCGGGCAACTAAATCAGAGGCGCGGGCAATTTTGCTCAACAGATCAGCCAACCCTGCCATCATTGCCTCGGAAGGGTTGAAGCCGTGATCTCTTAACTCCGCCGCATAATTTTCAACTTGGATAAATAAAAGGGAACCTTTTGTGTGTAGGCGTTCGCTATCTGCGAATGCTACCTCGTAAAATTTCCGGAAACTAGCCCCGTTAATTACCCCAGTACTCAGGTCCAAACCGGCTCCTTCGAGGAGTATATCTTCTAAGTTTAACAGCCGTTTGTAGGCCCTGATGCTTAGCCGAAATTCTGCTGAATTGAGAGGCTTATTCAGGTAACTATCGGCGCCTGCTTCAAGACAGGCCATGACTGCGTTTTTTTCTGAAAAATCGGCATAAAACAAAATGTAGGTATACCGTGGTCGTTGCAAACTGCGAATTCGTCGACAGATTTCCCATCCGTCCATGCCTGGCAGATCATAATCCATCACCACCATTCGGAATGGTTCTTTAGCGATCAGATTATAGGCCGCACCACCATCGTGCTCCACCGTGACACGGTGCCCCCAATTTTTTAGCTTCGTCTCGATCAGTCGTGAAAATAATGGATCACGATCGACAACAAGAACTCTCATCACTCCGCGTCCCTTAAACCAAATTTTACCTTGATGTACTTGGCATAGTCACCGACATACTATTTCTCTTGTTCCTGTCCGGCCAACAGCGAATTTAGCGAATTTGCAACTGCGTCTAAGTTGTTGCTAGCTTGTGGTTGCCCGGTGACAGTTCCCTGATTACTGGCTGGTATGGTCGCCGCTGCCGTCGTAGCACCCGTGCCATTTGGCGTAGCTACCGGTACGCACCGGGGGTTACAACTCAGCGTAAATATTTCCTGCCCACGATCAATGGTGACGTGTCGTTTTTGCGCCGGGGCAACAATTACTGGGGAAGATATTAAGACTTCGCCTTTGCCGTTAAGGATCATTAGATTAGTTTCGCCTGGCTCTTTTCCCAATAGAAAAAGCAGACCGTTGTCCTCCATTACCACATCGGCAATATTAGGATTGCCTAGCATGACCACTTTCGGCGTAGCAGAAAGTTGAACAAGCATAGCCTTGCCTATTTCTACAGTAATAACTTCGGTCGCCTCAATCCTGCCAATAGTAGCACCCAACACTCCGCCTAATGATAAAGCAACGATGATCAGGCGTCGTAGTAACGCACCAAGCCGCAATCTGAAATTACCCATCATTTACTCGCAAATCCGATTGATTCCGAATTGGTGGCCTTTTCCCACAAGCACAGACACCACCAATTGTTTCTCTAAATCAATTCGGGCCATTGACCAACCTGAAGGACACAATATCACGCTCCACCTAACATAAGTAACTTTAAAGATTAATCATAATCCACGGTGTGCCAATTGGGTAAGTGTTATGGCTCTATAATGGTAGCGATAACAAAACTGCATAGCGTAAAGATCGCCTTTGTATCGCCATTTGCCCCATCGAGTCGCATACAGGGTCAAGTGGTCCATGACCTATGCGAAATGAGTTTGCAAGCATAACTTGATACTTCATCTCGGCAAACCAGAGAGAAGTGAGTGCCAGGGCAATTTATTGCAATTCAAGTTGACGGCACACTTGAATTGCCTATTTCTCTTTCAGATTTGTATATTATAGGTTCTCACACGAGTTATTATGGGATAGCAGTGCATGAAGATGAATATTTCCCGCCAACTTGCCACTGGATTTTTGGTTCTGGGTTGCGTCGGCAGTGTCTTGTTGACCGGCTGCGTGGTAGGATCGAAGGTCGGGAATGAAGAAACGGCGAGCAGGCTAGACCGCAGCCTTTATCAGGCAGCCCAAACTTTTGAGCAAAGGCAGGATTACGCGACCGCCGTCAGATATTATCGGAAATTGTATCAGCGTGATGCAAAGGTTGTGAAGGCGGTGGTCGGGCTATCAAGTGGCCTGCGCCACCTGCAACAATCTCGTGAGGCCCAGGCAATTGTCCTACGGGCACTTAAAGATGCACCCAAAGACGTGTTTTTACGCGCCGAGCAGGGCAAGGTCCAACTGGCCCTGGGAGAACCATTGAAAGCAATTGAAACCCTGTCTCTGATCGACACGGAAATTAAGGGCGGGCGTTGGGATATCAAGGTTGCCATGGCCGTCGCCTACGACCGTATAGGTATGTACGAACAGGCCGAGCGGCGTTATCGTCAGGCTCTGGACTTGTCGCCGGAAAATCCGGTCATCATGAATAATTTTTCTCTGTCCTTGGCCCAAGCCGGAAATTTGTCAGAGGCGCTGGAGATCTTGGAACGTGCCACAGCCCTGCCCGAGGCGACGCCACGCATGCGGCAGAATCTAGCCCTGCTGTATGCCATGAAAGGGAATTTGACGTTGGCTGAAATGTACGTGCGACGAGATATGCCACCCAACATTGCGGACCACAATATGGCCTATTACCGAAAATTGCGGGCCAACTTGGCACCTAGCGCAACAAGATAATGCCTCTATAGAGAGGTTTGATGCAGTGCAAAGTGCAATATTGGTTGCCGCATACTAGGGGTTGTCGCTTCCGGAGGTGTGCCTTCGCAAAAGCTAGCTGCCAAGTCATTGCCGGCCGTCTTGTCCTGGGGCATTTGACCTTAGATAGTATCTAATACCTTGATGATGGCTGGGCCAAGTAGCACAACAAACAAAACGGGAAGAAAAAATACAATCATCGGTACGGTCAACTGTGCTGGCAGAGCGCCTGCCTTTTGTTCGGCCCGTGACATTCGCTCATCCCGTTGCTCTTCCGACAACACGCGCAGGCTGACGCCTATCGCGGTACCGTATCTTTCCGCCTGGACCATGGCTGTCACCAGCGCTTTGATCGCCGGAAGACCAGTGCGCTCGGACAAATTCAACATGGCCTGACGGCGGTCAGTCAGGAAGGCTAGTTCGGCAGTGGCTAGGCCCAATTCCTCCGATAGCTCGGGTCCTTGGTATTGCAACTCCTTCGCCACGCGGTGAAGCGCCGCCTCCATGGACAATCCCGCATCTACGCAGATGATCAACAGATCCAGGGCATCGGGAAGGGCCATTTGGATAGCTTTTTGCCGGTTTTGAATTTTGTTCTTGATTAGGATCTGAGGTAAGAAAAACCCGATCACTGCCGCAGCGAACGAATAGATTAGCTTGGCCGATGGCCCCATCTCCACCTTGGCTAAAAAGAATAGATACATGGCGGTCAAAAGGCCGAACAAAATAGGTGCCACGAAACGGAAAAAAGTATAGGTATATAAGTGCGCTTCTGTGCGCATGCCGGCTTGAGCCAACTTGTTCTTCATTGCGACACTATCGGCAGGGTTGATCAGCCTCAACTTGTCTACCAGATAGGTGACGTAGGAACGACCGCTCTGCTGTCGCAGCGAAGATGGTTGGTTGGTATACTTCTTCCGCTGCGCTGCGCTCAATTCCTCCCGGCGGGCTGCCACCGCTTTCAGCCGCGAACGCATGTTGTTGCTGCCTAGCAATGGCATGCCAAGGGCGACAATCGTCAAGAAGGCGCCAATGGTGCCCAGTGCCACGATGATATTTTCGGGTGTGAATAATAAATCCATCAGAATTCAAAATTGATCATCTGTTTCATGATAAAGATACCTGCGCTCATCCATACGAGGCCACCAGCGATCATAATCTTACCTAGATCAGCGGTGAATAGGGGGGTGAGATATTCGGGATTGACCAAATACAAAAGACCCGTCATGAGAAATGGCAATGAACCAATTATTCCGGCCGAGCTTTTCGCCTCGGACGACAGCGATTTCACTTTGTCTGCCATCTTCTTACGGTCACGCAAGATGCCGGACAGATTAGCCAATGTGTCGGCTAAATTTCCGCCTGTCTGCCCTTGAATGATAAGAACAATTGTAAAAAACTGTAGTTCCGGCGTCTTGATCTGTTCCTGAGCCCGTTCCAGTGACACTTCGAGGGTTAGGCCCAGATTTTGAGATTCAACAATTTCTAAAAATAGACCGGCCACAGGTTCCGGGCTTTCCGTCGCGATAATCTTCAAGCATTCACTTACTGGTAAACCCGATTTTATGCCGCGTACAATGATGTCCACTGCATTGGCGAATTCCTTCGTGAATTTGTTAACCCGGCGCTTCGTCAAATAGAACAGCACATAACGCGGCAAGCCAAATCCGACGGTGATGGAGACGGGGACGATGCCCACAAGGTGATATCCCGTCATCTTATAAAGGATAGCCGCCACTACGGTAAAGGCAGTGCATAACAGGAAATAATTACGAAGCGTAAGGCGCAATCCAGCCTGACGTAGGGTTTCGCGCAGTTTTACGGCAAAAGTTTTCTTGGTCTTTGCATCTTCCAGTTGCCGCAGGCGGGACTGGATATCCCGTC
>CAJWZI010000022.1 GCA_913049615.1 uncultured Alphaproteobacteria bacterium
GGCAAAAGCGCCACGGCCGTAACGATGATGCCTATCCCCCCCATCCACTGCAGCAGAGCGCGCCAAATCAGAATTCCCGGCGGAGCATTTTCAAGGTCTGATATGACTGTAGATCCAGTCGTGGTAATGCCCGACATGGCTTCAAAAAATGCGTCCGTATAAGAAAGGTCCAAATCAGCAAAAACGAAGGGTAAAGCGCCGAACGCAGGCGTCGTGACCCAAACCGTCGTGGTCAAAACGAACGCTTGGCGAAGCAGCAGATTTTCGCCGCTGCCCCAGCAGGAGATGGCCAGGGCGGCACCGACGAAGCCAGTTAAGAACGCGGCCGCCAGAAATACCTGCCAATCGGGATGGCCTGCCCATGCATCCAGCAGGGCCGGCACCAACATCGCGACACCCAGGATCAATAAAAGGACGCCGTTGACTAAGAAAACTGCCCGATACTCGCGCATAGCGCCAAAGGGCCCTAGCGGACCGCACCGCCCGACATCAACGCGTCAATCCTGTCCCCAACGTAACCCAGACACTCCAGTATTTCTCGGCTGTGATGTCCCAATCCGGGCGCTTGTTGCCTCGGATCATCAGGATCTATGGGCTCGGTACCTGGTATCTGCGGTATCGGAATTACACCCATGCCAGGCTGGGACATCATCTGAACAGCCCCCGTTGCCACGACGTGGATATCGTCCACCCAGTCGCCATGCTCAGCAACCGGTTGGCACAAAACGCCCGCCTCGCTCAGCTTTTCGGTCCACTCTTCCGCCGTGTGCCTCATCAATATGTCCTGTATGGTGGGTCCCAGAGTGTCCATATGTGCCGCCCGACTTGCGAAAGTTCCGTAACGGGGATCCGAGGCCAAGGCGGGGGAGCCAAGGGCCTGGCACAGTTGCAAAAATTGGGCCTCTTTTACCAGTGTAATAGCAATATAACCCTTTTGCGTAACGTAACTGCCGGCCGGGGCATTGTGGGTGCTTGGTATCCCGCCCTCCAGGTGATAATCCGCGATGCATGATGTCTGCAAGGCCGCCGCGGCCTGCATCAGATTGCAATCGATAAAGCGACCTTCTGACTGGTTCCGTTTGGCATACAGCGCTGAAGACAGGGCCTGGAAAGCATAAAGGGCCGTGACACAATCCACGATGTAATGCCCTACGCGATGAGGAATGCCGTCTTGGCCGCGGTTAATGGACATCAGACCGGAAAACGATTGCAAAACGGTATCCGTGGCAGGCCGACCAGCATATGGACCCGTCTGACCAAATCCGCTGACCGATAAATATATGACCCCTGGATTGACCTCGTAGACATCGCCGTAGGCCAAGCCAAACTTGGCACATACGCCCGGGCGGAAACCCTCGATTAAGACATCGCAACGGCCAGCTAGATCCTTGGCCACGGCCAACCCATCCTCATTCTTTAAATCCAGAACGATGCTTTTCTTACCCCGGTTCGCGGCCATGGAGATTGATGACTGATCACCATAAACCTTGCCAAGGCCCCTCGCCCAGTCCCCTTCCGGCGGTTCAACCTTCGTGACATCGGCTCCATGCTGGGCCAACAGCTCGGCGCAATAAGGGCCTGCGAAACCTTGGCTCAAATCGAGAACCGACAGTCCCGCAAATGGTTTTTCATAGCTCATGAAGACCCATCATAGGCCTATCATATCATCCTGGTAATGGATTTATGACGCGCTGCAGGAACCACCCCCCAATACACAAAAGCGAGCGCAATGGGGATGGTTCAGCGACACAGGAGATTTGGACGCAGCCAGAGTTGGCCCCATTTTAAATCGCTCGTCATAGGGCAACAACGTGCAAGGCATTACGGTCAGGCCCTGATCGTCTTTATGCTTGGCTACCATGCGCGATGTCGCGCACATCATAGCGTCGGGCGAAACATTCAGAATTTCCCAGCAGGCACTAGTTATTTCGGGAACATCTAAACTCTCATCCATCTCGGGGAATAAGACCAACTCAGCGGGATTGTCAGAGTTTACAGGAATGGCGTGAGTTTTAAAGAAATTCGCATATCCCTGACGCAAACGGGTCTCGTCCTCGCCCGAAAGAGTGCGGCCCGCGATCGTGATGTTAAAACTGTTTTCGACCAGCCAAACCAGGCCTTCCATCATCCGGCGCCAAGCATGTTCGCCCCGCTCCAGTTCATGCACTTTAGGTGCGTAGTGATCCACCGAGACCCGCAGACAGAGCTGATCGCCATAGCGCCACCGCAATGATAATAGTTCATCGGACAATTTCATCATTGGACGCATAGCGTTAGTCAAAATCAAAGCCCGATAGCCGCGGGCCAATGTATCGCCCACCATATTCAAGATTTCCGGATTCATAAAAGGTTCGCCACCGGTAAATCCAACCTCGCGCGCCTGCCAATCTGCCTGTAGTTCATCCAGCGTGCCCGCCACTTCAGCGGCAGTTAGATAGGACAATCGATCATTTGTAGGGCTTGATTCGATGTAACAGTTGCTGCAGGACAAATTGCACAAAGTACCAGTATTAAACCATAAGGTTTCCAACCGGTTCAGAGTTACGACGGCCCGAGACTCGCCATCCAATGTCCACTTGGGATCATTGAATTTTCTCTCAACCAGGGCGTTCGAATGTTTCTCCGTTACGGCACTAGTCATCTATGTAATTCCGTTTCACCAATTCGCAAAGCTATGCACAACCAGTCTTGCAGACAGTCCTCTGATGTCAACGAACCAAAACTACCCTCTCGCGTGACTGTGATTTTCTGTGTTAATTTTGTCGCTATGCGGGCGTAGCTCAATGGTAGAGCAGGAGCTTCCCAAGCTTAAGACGAGAGTTCGATTCTCTTCGCCCGCTCCAAGCCACCAATTGGAGAACCCATACATGGCGAAATTAAAGGCGGTATTTCATTACGCCGCGAGCGCCGGTATCAAGGAGAGCTTGGCAACCGCCGAGAACGATTGGCTAACTATCGATATTTGTGATGAGGGCGACGACGATCGGCTTTTTCGGCTGATAGCTGACGCGGATGTCTTATGGCATGTTCTACAGCCAGCAACAGCCGAGGTGATTGCGGCGGCGCCAAAACTACGGCTGATTCAGAAAATTGGGGTAGGCGTCAACACCATAAACCTTGAAGCTGCTCGTGCACGCAATATCACCGTTTGCAACATGCCGGGCACCAACAGCCAGGCAGTTGCCGAGGCGACTGTGATGCTAATGTTGTCAGCACTGCGTCGAGGCATGGCGTTCCATGACGCGACACGCCGGGGTAATGGCTGGTGCATGGATCCAAGCGTCTTTGATCAGATTGGAGAGATTTTGGGGCGTACTGTCGGTTTGATCGGCTACGGTGAAGTGGCACGTCGCACTGCCCCCGTAGTTGCTGCTCTGGGAGCACGGGTATTATACACGGCGACAGCTCCTAAGGATGACGCCGTCGGGGAATGGCGTGACCTGAAGTCACTGTTAGTGGAAAGCGACGTAATTTCACTTCATCTCCCGCTGACACCAGAAACCGATAAGATAATTGATGCTGCGGCTTTCTCCATCATGAAGCCGGGCGCTGTTCTTGTGAACACTGCGCGCGGCGGCCTGGTGGATCAGTCAGCACTGTATATGGCTCTCACTGAAGGCCGCCTATTGGCTGCCGGATTGGATGTATTTGCCGAGGAACCAATTAATGATGCAGAACCTTTGTTGGCCTTGGACAAAGTAGCGTTGATGCCCCACGTCGCCTGGTTGACGCCGGAAACCATCAACCGCAGTATCCATATCGCCGTTGAAAACAGCCGCAGGTTGATTGACGGCGGCGAATTCATACACCGAGTAAGTTAACAACATGATGGCTACGATTAACGAACAGCCTCCATTCTCCGCGCACGTCAATTTCGAGGATTTTATTCTGGGCGACCGGTTCGAGTACGGCGCATATGAAATGCAGCGGGACGAAATGGTTGCATTCGCTGAGAGGTTTGATCCAGAACCATTTCACCTCGATGGCGAGGCCGCCAAGGCAATGGGCTGGGATGACTTAATCGCATCGGGGCCCCATGTGTGCGCTGCATGGCGGCGCATGTCCAAGGATGCATTCGGTGCGACGGATGCCTTTGTCTCACCTGGCTGGGATGCGATCCGTTGGCGCACACCGGTTCTTGTGGGTTACGTGCTAACCGTTACCTCGGAGGTCATCGAAGCACGACCTCTACAAAGCCGCCCAAACTTAGGGTACGTTGAATTCAACAACGAAATTCACAATCAATATGGCGATCTGACAACCACCATGGTTACCAAATGGATGATCTACCGCCGATCAACCGATTGAACGGAGATTCTCATATGATGTCACCACGAATTGATCTTTACAGCGACACCCACACAAAACCTACCCTCAAAATGCGTCAGGCGATGATGGAGGCGGAGGTCGGCGATGAACAACAATTCGAAGATCCAACTGTCAACAAATTGTGCGAGATGGTGGCAGCGTTGTTGGGGCAGGAAGCGGCTGTTTTCCTACCCTCAGGGACCATGTGCAACCAGATTGCCTTCCGGGTGCATTGCCAGGCCGGCGACGAGATTATCCTGGATTACACGGCCCATCCCATAAATGCCGAGAGCGGTGGCCCATCGGCCTTAGCTGGAGCTCAGACACGAGCACTGCATACCAAATTGGGCATCTTCACCGCCGACCAGGTCCGGGAGGCTATCCGCCCGATCCGCCGGCACCTGCCCGTTAGTCGCGTGATCTCGATCGAGAACACCACCAACGCCGGTGGCGGCTCTGTCTGGCCCATCGAAGAAATCATTAGCGTCACACAGGCAGCTAAGGAAAATGGTTTGTCGGCGCACATGGACGGTGCGAGGTTGATGAACGCAGTAGTAGAATCCGGCATCTCGGCAACGGAGTATGGTCGTAATTTTGATAGCCTGTGGCTGGATTTATCCAAAGGGTTGGGTTGTCCAATTGGCGGTGTCTTAGCGGGCAGCACGGACTTCATCGAAAAGGCCTGGCGGTTCAAGCAGCAAATAGGGGGGGCCATGCGTCAGGCCGGCATCGTCGCAGCGGCGGGCATCTATGCACTAGAAAATCATGTGGATCGCCTAGCGGTGGATCATGAAAATGCTCGTGCATTTTGCAGGGAAATCGCTCAAATTCCCGGCATCAAGCTGATTTTTGATCATTGCCCGACAAATTTGGTGTTTTTTGACGTATCGGAAACGGGTATGGACGCAGCAACAGTGGCGGAAAAATTACTGGCCCATGACGTGCGAATTGGCGCCATGGGTCCCTACCGTATGCGGGCTGTCACCCATCTGGATATAAACTGGGAACAATTGTCCGAAGCGGCCGAAGCATTACGAAAGGTAGTCGCCTAGGTCAATTCGTCCAGTTCCACGTCGGTAGGAAAGCGGCCCATCGCCTTTTTCGAATAAGCCAACCGGCCATCCACCGTTATTTCAAACTTACCACCATCAGAGGCGGTCAACGTCACTTCCGCGCCATGTTTCTCGGCGATCCGGTCCCTCGCACGGAGGGCATTAGGTTCGTAGTTTCACTGCATGCAATATTCAATATTGATTTTCATAATAGATCCTTCTAGCCAAAACCACGCTGACGACTGATGCGGTCGTAGGCATCGTTGATAGTAGCCAGTTTTTCCGTTGCCAGATCAATAAATTCTTGCGGCAATCCGCGCGCCATAGCTCGGTCAGGGTGATTTTCCCGGATCAACGCCCGCCAAGTCCGCTTGATTTCCTCTTCGCTGGCATTTGGTTCTATACCCAAAATCGTATAGGGATCTGCCAGATCAGGTCCCAGATGATAAGCTCGTATACGGGAAAAACTTGCCTCGTTAAAACCAAATATTTCGGCTACCTTTTTCAAATAACCCAATTCTGCAGGGTGGATTACTTGATCTGCTTTGGCGATGTGGAACAAACCATGCAGCAGATCCTCCAGAGTTTGCGTGGCTGGTTCGAATAAATTGGCGATCTGCGATGCATAGGCTTCGTAACCCGCTACATCCTTGCGGGCCTGGTTGAAAACACGTGAAACGTCCTTCATGTCCTCAGGAGGGACCTTAAATATCTGTTTGAATGCCTCCACCTCGTCTCGAGTAACCTGACCATCCGCCTTGGCCATCTTGGCACCGAGAGCAATCACGCCGATCGTGAAGGCAATCTGCTGGGTCCCGTCGGCATCGTCATTGGTGATTTGGCGAAAAGAATTCGCAGCCTGACTTGCAATGCCACCTAGTAGCGCCCCTAATGGGCCACCCAAGGCATCGCCGACACCACGTACTAATCTGCTCCAAATGCTCATACTGCAATTTTTCAGATTATTTTCTTCATGCGCGCACGGCTAGCCTTATGCCGACGGAAGGAAATTGGCAAGGGAAGGTTGCTTGAGCAATTTTTCATCAATAAAACATTTGTAATTTAACATATTGAGGCTCGAAGAGATGCCTGAAAAATGGAATTTCTGGATCGACCGTGGTGGCACTTTTACGGATATCGTCGCCCGCCGGCCCGATGCCGGTTATCTAAGTCATAAACTTCTGTCGGAGAATCCGGAGCAATACCCCGACGCAGCACTCCAGGGAATTCGTGACCTTTTAGGCGTGGACAAATCCGATCCCATCCCAACGGACCGCATCGCGTCCGTAAAAATGGGCACCACCGTGGGGACCAATGCCCTCCTGGAACGCAAGGGTGACCGCACACTGCTAGTTACCAATAAAGGTTTCCGCGATGCCTTGCGTATCGGCTATCAGAATCGTCCACGCTTATTCGACCTGAACGTTCAATTGCCAGAGATGCTGTACGAGCGGGTGATCGAGATTTCGGGACGTTACACGGCACAGGGCGAGGAAAGAATCCCAATCGACCTTGAAGAGGCCCGTGCTGGCCTGCAGGCAGCTTACGATCACGGCATTCGGTCGTGCGCCATCGTTTTCATTCACGGATATCGTTACACGACCCATGAAAAAGCCGTAGCTGAGATTGCATCAGACATCGGCTTCACACAGGTATCGACTTCGCACGATGTTAGTCCTCTGATGAAAATGGTTGGGCGCGGCGATACAACGGTTGTCGACGCCTATCTGTCACCAATTCTGCGCCGCTACGTGGACCAGGTCGCATCGGAGTTGGGCGATGCACAGTTGATGTTCATGCAATCCAACGGCGGCCTGACTGACGCCAGTCTGTTCCAAGGTAAGGATTGCATCCTGTCGGGACCGGCGGGCGGTGTGGTCGGCGCGGTACGCACGACGGCCATGGCGAATTTCGAGAAGATTATCGGCTTCGATATGGGCGGTACATCCACCGATGTCTCACACTATGCGGGCCACTTCGAACGAGCATTCGAAAGTGAAGTCGCAGGTGTCCGAATGCGGGCACCCATGATGCACATCCACACTGTGGCCGCAGGCGGCGGCTCTATCCTACATTTCGACGGCGCCCGATTCACCGTGGGTCCGGATTCCGCCGGCGCCAATCCTGGTCCAGCCTGTTATCGCCGCGGCGGGCCCTTAACGGTTACGGACTGTAATCTCATGTTAAACAAGCTAAACCCCGATTTCTTCCCCATGGTCTTTGGCCCCAAAGGTGACGAACCGTTGAACCATGCCGTGGTGGTGGAAAAATTCAAAGACCTAGCAGACCAAATCACGGCAGCTGGTGGCGATCTGATGGCACCCGAAGCCGTCGCCGAAGGTTATTTAACAATTGCCGTTGAAAATATGGCCAATGCCATCAAGAAGATTTCAATTCAGCGGGGCTATGATGTTTCCGAATATGTCCTGAGTTCTTTTGGCGGCGCCGGCGGTCAACATGCCTGCCTGGTGGCTGACGCGCTCGGCATGAAGCAGGTGTTTTTGCATCCTTTGGCTGGCGTTCTCTCGGCCTATGGCATGGGATTAGCAGACGTGCGTGCCATGCGGGAGCAGGCAGTTGAGTCCATTTTGGATGATAAGCTGATAGTAGAATTGGAAGTCAGTCTGAACAAATTAGCGGCGATAGGTTTGGCAGAGTTAAAGAGCCAGGACATCGCAGATGACAGAATTTCGGTATTGCGCAAGGTACATATTCGCTATCAAGGCACAGATACAGCCCTGATGGTAAATTTCGGTAGCAAGGACGGCATCGTCCAGGCCTTCGAGGAGAAGCACCAACAGCAATTCGGTTTCATCGACCACACTAAGACGCATGTAGTCGAGGCCATATCCATTGAAGCCATTGGCGCAGGGGAACCAGTGGTGGACCTGCCATTAGATTCGACGTGCTGCGGACGGGTAGATACCATCCCGCCCTTGGCATTGGTCCAGGCCTATATGGGCGGTGAATATCGCAACACACCAGTGATCGACCGCAACCACTTACACCCGGGCGATACGATCACCGGCCCGGCCATCCTGCGCGAGGATACCGCCACTACTGTGATTGAGCCGGGCTGGCGAGGTGAGCTGACGGAGGTAGGACACTTCATCTTGACACGGATTCAGGCTCTGCCCAGACGCACGGCCGTGGGGACGGAAGCCGATCCAATCATGCTGGAGATCTTCAACAACCTGTTCATGTCCATTGCCGAACAAATGGGTCTGGTCCTGGAAAAGACCACCAATTCCGTAAACATCAAGGAGCGCCTCGATTTCTCCTGTGCGGTATTTGACCAGAACGGCGAGTTGATCGCGAATGCACCTCATATGCCTGTGCATCTAGGCAGCATGGACGAATCCATTAAGGCAGTGATCCGCGCCCACAGGCAGGCCATGCGGCCCGGCGATGTCTTTGTCTTGAATGCTCCTTATAACGGCGGCACCCACTTGCCGGATGTCACCGTGATTACGCCGGTATTCGATGACGACAACGCCGGCGATCAGGCCCAGGTTTTGTTCTACGTAGCCTCGCGTGGTCATCATGCAGAAATCGGCGGCATTAGCCCCGGTTCCATGCCGCCTTACAGTAAAAATGTCGAAGAAGAGGGTGTCCTGATCGACAATTTAAAGCTGGTGGATAAAGGACGATTCTTGGAGCAAGAGATACGGGAAATATTGGCCTCGGGCAGGTATCCCTCTCGAAACCCGGACAGCAATATCGCGGATCTTAAGGCTCAGATCGCTGCCTGCGAAAAGGGCGTGCAAGAATTGCGCCGCGTGGTGGAGCATTTTGGTCTGGCCGTGGTCCACGCCTACATGGGTCATGTCCAGGACAATGCCGAAGAATCCGTACGACGGGTAATCGAAGTGCTAAAATCCGGTTGTTTTGAATGCCCAATGGACGATGGCTCCAAGATCAAGGTGGAGATTTCAATCAACCATGAGGAACGATCCGCCAAGATCGATTTCACCGGCACCTCGCCCCAGTTAGAAACCAATTTTAACGCGCCCACCGCCGTCAGCCGGGCGGCGGTCCTTTATGTCTTTAGGTCAATGGTGGAAGATGACATCCCTCTAAATTCAGGCTGTCTGAAGCCTATCGAACTAAAAATTCCCGACGACTGCATGTTAAATCCCAAATTTCCAGCAGCGGTTGTCGCAGGTAACGTGGAAACCTCACAAAATATCGTCGACTGTCTTTTTGGAGCTCTGGGTCAGTTGGCCGGCTGTCAGGGCACCATGAACAACTTCACCTTCGGCAACGACGAACTGCAGTACTATGAAACTATATGCAGTGGCACCCCCGCCGGGCCTGGCTTCAACGGGACTGACGCAGTACATGCCCACATGACGAACTCCCGCCTAACAGATCCAGAAATTTTGGAATGGCGCTTCCCGGTTTTGCTGGACGGCTTCGCTATTCGGCCCAATTCTGGGGGCAAGGGCCAGTATCACGGCGGCTCGGGCACATTGCGGCGTATCCGTTTCCTTCGTCCCATGACGGCCTCTATCCTATCCAGCCGGCGCAAGGTGGCACCCCATGGCCTAGCCGGTGGTGGCGACGGGGAAGCCGGGCGCTGTTGGATCGAGCGTACCGACGGTACCGGAGAGGAATTAAGCGGCTGCGATAGCACCGAAATGGGGCCAGAGGATGTCTTCGTCATTCAGACGCCAACGGGTGGAGGATTTGGCGATGCAATTTCATGAGTAACACTCGGACCGTCTCCTCTGCCCATCTTGTTTCTAACGGTCCCACGGAATTGATTAGGTTTGAAATTGGCCTCGACATAGCCAACAATGCCTATAATCACTGGATCGTCCGGTGCACAGCTGCAACGGTACAGGATGGCCTCGACGAGCAGGCTGCCCGCTCCGCGGCATCACTGTAATGGATGGCTAACATGCCCGGCCTCCACCCGCTGGCACCAATCCTGCTGGCATTAAGTTCAGCCACTTTGTTTGCTATATCCATTCAGATTTTACATCAAGGTTTGCGCTATACTGATTCCGAAACTGGGTCACTGCTGCAGATTCTAGCAACTACAATTTGCTACTGGATATTAGCACCGTGGTTATTGGAAAGCTGGTATTGGCTCACGCCCGCCGCTTTGTTGTTTGCCGCCGTTGGACTGTTCAAGCCGTCGGTCTCGGCCAACGCCTCCATGCTAGGGCTCCACTACCTGGGGCCGACCCCAACCAGCACACTGGCAGCATCCTCACCTCTTTTTGCCGCTGCCTTTGGCGTTATGTTCCTTGACGAACGCCTGACGCTTCCCATTATCGTCGGTACTTTTGCAATCATGGCTGGATCCGTCACCTTAGCGCAAAATGGGCGGGGACAGGCCCAGCGGGCCTGGCCACTGTGGGCCCTTGGCCTGCCACTTCTAGCTGCGTTCGTGCGGGCGAGCGGGGACGGCGTGACGAAATTCGCCATGGCGGAGCTGCCCAGCCCCTACTTCGCCGGGTTAGTGAGTTTTTCCGTCTCCTTAATCGTCGCCGTTTGCGTTTACGGAGCTCGCCATCGGACCTTGCCCCGATTAGGAGTTCGATATGGAACTGGCTGGTACTTCCTGGCCGGCACCATAAACGCCATATCCGTTTTCTGCCTGAACAAGGCCCTGCAGCTTGGAGAATTAATCGTTGTTGTCCCAATTGTATCGGCCTCTCCCTTTATAACGCTTTTGATCAGCATGATTTTCATCCGGCGGGAAAATATCACCCGCAACAGCCTTATAGCCGTCGTTTTGGTGGTGCCCGGCGTCGTAATGATTAGCCTAGGACGGTAAATATCATGCTATCCTTGAGCTTGAAATTCTTAACTGGTCACGCAACGAAGTTCCTTGCCTTTGGTGTTTTGACTGGCCTTTTTTTGCCGCACCTGGCTGACTTTCTGCGCCCGGCCTTGGCACCTACGATTTTCTTCAGTCTCATTCTTTCGCTACTGCGGCTTGATTTTAACGATGTCGTGGGGCAGTTACGCCGGCCCCTTTTGCTGATGTTGTTTACGGGGTTTGGCCTGTTTCTTTCCCCTGTCATTATGTCCATCGTCGTGGACGCCATCCACCTGCCCACCGGATTGGCAATCGGGCTGGTGCTGATGGCCGCATCAGCCCCGATAATGACGGCGCCCACATTTGCTCTGATCTTGGGCTTAGAGGCTTCATTCGCAATTGCAGTGGTCGTGCTTAACCATATCTTGCTGCCGTTTACGCTGCCAGCCATGTCCCTTTGGCTGCTGAACCTGGAGATGCAGATCAGTCTCGGCGAATTCATGGGGCGCTTGTTATTGATGATCGGGGGCGGCTTCGCTGTTGCCATCATTTTAAAGCGTTTTGCGCTGACCCCGGTGCGCTTGCGTCATCACGCCCTGCATATTGATGGATTGGTAGTAGTCTGTTTGGTAGTCATCGCCATCGCAATCATGGCCGGCGTGACAGAAACATTTTTTGCCCGGCCAAAATTTGTCCTAATCACTATCGTGGCGGCATTCCTTGCGAACGTTACGCTTCAGATAATGGGCTCCCTAATCTTCTTGCCGGCAGGCCGGCGCACCGCATTTACGACCGGTCACATGGCTGGCAATTGTAATATGGCGCTAGTACTCGCAGTGCTAGCAGATAAGGCACAGGCAGATGTTGTGATATTTTTCGCCCTCGCGCAGCTTCCCATGTACATGCTGCCTATCATCGCCAACCGCATCTATCGCCGACTGTTGTGATTGCATATATTCGCCCGATGCAAGCTGTTTTGGTCACAGGCGCATCGCGCGGCGCCGGACTTGAATTTGTACACCAGTGCGGTGCAGATGGCTGGCGCGTCTTCGCCTGCTGCCGCACGCCGGGACAAGCATCTGAA
>CAJWZI010000023.1 GCA_913049615.1 uncultured Alphaproteobacteria bacterium
GCAGTGGGGCGGGTTCCGACGCGGTCGCGGCGACGACGATGGAATATTCCATGGCGCCGCTGTCCTCCAGCGTTTTTACAATCTGGGCCACCGAAGATCGTTTCTGGCCAACAGCGACATAGATGCAATACAGTTTCTTGGACTCATCGTCGCCACGATTCATTTCTTTTTGATTGATGAAGGTATCGATCGCCACGGCCGTTTTGCCGGTCTGCCGGTCACCGATGATTAGCTCGCGCTGACCACGGCCAACGGGGACTAGGGCGTCCAGCGCCTTCAGGCCGGTCTGCATTGGTTCGTGCACCGATTTACGTGGGATGATACCGGGTGCCTTCACCTCAACCAAACGGCGTTCTTCTGATTCAATGGGTCCTTTGCCATCGATGGGATTGCCTAGGGCGTCCACCACACGGCCCAGCAAGCCCTTGCCCACGGGAACGTCCACGATGTCGCCTGTCCGCTTCACCGTGTCGCCTTCGGCAATACCGCTGTCGTCGCCGAAAATCACCACGCCGACATTGTCGCTTTCCAAGTTCAGAGCCATACCCTTGATGCCGCCAGGGAATTCGACCATTTCGCCGGCTTGGACCTGATCCAGGCCATATACTCGGGCGATGCCGTCACCGACTGACAGGACTTGGCCAACTTCCGAGACCTCGGCTTCCGTACCGAAGTTGGCGATCTGCTCCTTCAGGATGGCCGAAATTTCTGCAGCACGCAGATCCATTACTCAACTCCCCTCATGGCAAATCTGAGATTCTGAATTTTTGTACGCAAGGATGAATCAACCATGCGTGATCCTATCTTAACGATAATTCCGCCCAGGATCTTTTCATCCACTGCGGTTTCAACTTGCACATCCGTCTTCATGGAAGTTGTCAACTGGTCTTTGATCTTGGCCAACTGTTCGTCGTTCAGGCTTTTCGCCGAGGTGACCTCGGCTACTAATTCGCCCTTGTGTGCTGATAGCAGGGTGCGAAAATCCCTGACCATATCGCGCAGAGCGAATAGGCGGCGATTTTGCGCTACCACCGCGACGAAGTTGGTAATCAGTTCCGTAGCGCCGGCCTTATCCATTAAAGCAGCCATACCCTTGCCTTGGTCTTCAGAGGCGATCACAGGACTACGCAAGAGACGGTTCAGATCATTTGACTGGTCGATCATATTGCCCAGGTCGGCCACGTCGGTGGATACTTCGTCCAGCACACCGCTATCGCGCGCAAGTTCAAACAATGCGGTTGCGTACCGTCCTGCAATGCCGGTTACGACGCTTCCTTCGGTTGACACGTTTGCGGGGTCCCTTTGGCGAAATCTCTGCAATAAAAATTACAGATCAAAATTCATTTGCGGATGAGCTTAAGCCCTTGAAATCATTTGCGGAAACCTACAAAAAGATAGCCTCTCGGATAGCCCTTTTGTAAGGCGCGGCGTTTCGTAGCATAGCCTATTCATCCTGGCAAGCGATGAGACCACTCCGGGTGCGCTACAAGGGGCCCCGGAGGCTAAATGACGCCTTTCTTCCTTAATATACCTAGTTCGTTTTTCGTAAGGCCAATCCTATTCTGGTAGATCTCCTTGTTCCAGTCACCCAACTCAGGCCCCAATGCATCGACATTTCCGGGCGATGCTGAAAGCCTTGGGAGGACATCGGGGATTACAATTTCACCCAGTACTGCGTGTTGAATGCGGCGCAAGGTACCTCGGGCATCGAATTGGGGATCAGCGAAAATATCGGCGATGGAGTTGATGCGCCCACAAGGAACATCACCGCGGCTGCATATGCTGACGACCTCTTCTGCAGTGTGGGCGGTGGTAAAACCACTGACCGCACCTTCGATCAAGGGCCGGTCCTGGACCCGAGCGGCCGTTGTTGGATGACTTTCCGCTAAATCAGGCCGATTAAGGACATTAATAGCCATGCGTTGCCAAATTTTGTCGGAGGTGCATGCAATGGCGACCCAGCCTTTCTTTTTTGTCGGGAAATGGCCGTGCGGACAGACGTTTCGCGTACCAAGGCCCTCCCGTTCCCGGACCGTGCCATGACGGGCATAGGCTGGCGCCAATTCGTCTAAAACTCGGAAGATGGTTTCGAACAATGCAATATCAATTTCTTGCCCCTGTCCGGTACGCTCCACCGCACGCAACGCCATCAGAATGCCAACGGTGCCGAACAAGCCAGATATATAGTCGGCCAGCGAGGTTGACCCAGGCGTGACTGGCGCCTCACCCGGCATACCGGCCAAATAGGTCAAGCCGCCAACAGCATGAGCAATGCGGGCAAATCCTGGTCGATCACGATATGGGCCCCCTTGGCCGTAACCACTGATCCGCATCAGGATCAATTTAGGATTGATGGCGCACAAGACGTCATAGCCCAACCCCCACTTCTCCAAAGTACCGGGACGGAAGTTCTCGCAAATCACGTCGGTCTGTTCGACCAGTCGCTTTAACAGATCAACACCCTCTGGGGTTTTTAGGTTTAGGGTTATGGAATGCTTGTTTCGAGCCTCGCTCAACCAGGCCAAACTACTATCTTGGATTTCCGTGGCCGTGCCGAACTGGCGCATTGGATCGCCACCAATTGGCTGTTCAACTTTGATGACTTCGGCGCCAAATTCCGCCAAAATCGTTGCCGCGAAAGGCGCCGCGATGAATGTAGCTAGATCCAGGACGTGCACTCCGTCTAGGGGCCTCATTTCTATAGGACCTCTGCATTGACGACATTAATTGGATTGCCGTCTGCGTGGGCGGCGATTTGATCAATAATCTTGGAGATTAGGATTTTATATTCCTCCTTGGTGACATAGCTGATGTGCGGCGGGCAGGTTTTTTGATTTGGGATCAGAATGAAGCCCTCTGCAGCTGCCGACGGATTGGCAACGCTGTCCTGAACACAGTCATTCCATATCATGGCATCCTCGCTATCCAGTTTGGCGATGAAAGGTAGGCCGAGCAACGGTATCGAAATGGTCACCAGAAATTGCAATCTTCAACTTCGCAGGGCTAAATTGTTTACTAATTAATGCCAGCCCCCTGCACCTGTTTGACCGATGCCTTAACCAAGGGGATTTCATGGTCCTCGAGCGGTCTCATGTACTTCTTCCGGGCCAGTGCCGCTTTAATATAAGGGGCAAGTTCGGCCTGCTTGGCCGTCTCTTTTGCCGACATCTTATGTTTAAAGCGGGGCTGCACTTCGGCGCCAAACAATTCAAGGGATTCACAAATCTCGGAATGGCGATTGTTGCCGGCTTGTTGCAGCAGGATGATCTGATCCACGCCCGCTTCTTCAAATTCCGAAATATGGTTGGACAGATCGTCCGGTGTTCCAATACCCGAGATATGGGTCCGAGTTCGTTGAATGGAGGCAATCAAATCCTCGGCCTTGGAGCCATGTTGAGCAATATACTCGGTCCACATATTGGTGCGTCCTGGTACGGTGTCGCTAGCCACGAGTGCATGCATGGCATAACCAAAGAATTCGAAATTCAACTGGCCGCGCCTAATGGCTTCTTCCCGGTCATGATGTAGGGAAAAGTTGGAGACGATGGCAATATTTGCATTGACGCTGTGGCCGACAGGCACGCAGTCCTCGCTTTTGATTATGTCGTAGTAGATGTCAGCCCAGGCCGTGGCTTCCTCTTTGTCCAGGAAAGAAAACGCTAGGGCACCAACACCCAGGGAAGCAGCCACTTTTATAGTGTCGCGATTGGTGCAGGCCATCCACATTGGTGGGTGCGGCTTTTGCAGCGGTTTGGGCAGCACGTTGCGGCACGGCATAGAGAAATTCTCGCTTTCATAACCGGGATAGGGCGTCATAGTCATCATATTGGCGACTTGTTCCGCCGCCTCTATAGCCATAACCCGTTTTTTCTTAGCAGGTATGCCAAAACCGCCTAGTTCCAGGCGCGTCGCACCTTCGCCAATGCCGAAATCCACTCGACCGTTGGAGACCAGGTCGAGTGTTGCCAGGCCTTCGGCCGTGCGGGCTGGATGATTATAGTTTGGGATGACTTGGCGAATGCCGTGGCCCAGCCGGATGTTCTTGGTCATGCCGGCTGCGGCGGCTAGGAAGACCTCTGGCGCCGAACAATGGGAATATTCATCCAGAAAATGATGCTCGACAGCCCAGGCGTGATCGATACCCAGTTTGTCTGCCAGGACGATCTGCTCCAACGCCTCTTGAAACAAACGGTGTTCAGCACCTTCAATCCAGGGTTTGGGTAATTGCAGTTCATAAAACACGCCAAATTTCATATGGTTGTCCCTCCAAATATGTTTGGGTGTAGACTAGCAGACCGACACAGGAAAAAAAATATGCGGACCGTATTGCGTCAGGGCAATATGGTTACCGAAAGATCGCCAGCAGGACATGCTTGATCGTTTTGAACGCTGCTCAATGTAGCGGTCGTGACAACCGCGCAATCCATTGCTAGTCTTTTGTAACCTAAAATTGAGGATTGGATATGACCCCTGATAAAGATCTGGACCTCCGTGTTAGGGCTCTGGAATCGCTGTTGCTAGAGAAAGGCTTGGTCGAAGAGCCTGCAATCGATGAAATCATCGATTTGTTCGAAAACCGCATGGGCCCACATAATGGCGCGAAAGTGGTTGTACGGGCCTGGAAGGACCCTGCGTTCAAGGCCCGTCTGTTAGACAACGCTACGGACGCCATTGTCGAAATGGGTTACGAAGCCGTACAAGGCGAGGATATGGTGGTGGTGGAGAATACATCACGAGTTCACAATATAGTGGTCTGTACGTTGTGCTCTTGTTTTCCCTGGGCCACCCTGGGACTGCCACCGGTTTGGTATAAGTCCGCGCCGTACCGCGCTCGCGCCGCATCTGATCCCCGAGGCGTATTGGCAGAATTCGGCACCGTGGTCGATGAGGATGCCGAAGTACGTGTCTGGGACAGCAATGCGGAACTGCGCTACATGGTGCTGCCTGAACGGCCCCCAGGCACCGAAGAAATGGTCGAAGATAAACTATTACCGCTGGTGACGCGGGATTCCATGATTGGCGTGACACGGGCGTTAAGCCCATGAATAGTATGCACGACATGGGAGGTATGCACGGCTTTGGACCGGTCGAGCGTGAAGCGGACGAAGCCGTGTTTCACCATGAATGGGAAGGCAAGGTGCTGGCCTTGGCGCGGATCACCATGGCTGGGGGTCATTTCAACCTCGATGAATTCCGCCATGCCATGGAAAGGATCCCGCCGGTCGATTACCTGTCCTTCAGCTATTACGAACGTTGGCTGGAAGGTGTCTTAATTATGCTTGAGGAAAAAGGCGTGCTCGGCAAAGCCGAATTCCGGAACCGTTTGGCGGAGTTGTCGAAATGAAGGTTACCCGAGATGTGGTACTGGGGCTTTACAAGCGTACTGGTACTGCTCGTGTAGACCAAGACATCGCCCCCTCGTTCAGGGTTGGTGAGGCCATCCGAGCACGCAACTTTCATCCCACGGGCCATACCCGTCTGCCTCGCTATGTGCGTGGTAAGCTAGGAGAGATAGCTGCCGATCATGGCGTCTTTCAATTTGCTGACAGTTTGGCGCATGATGGCGGAAAACAACCTCAACACTTATATTCCGTGAAATTCACCGCCCAAGAGCTTTGGGGAAAAATTGCCAAGCCGAAGGATAGCCTGTTTATCGACCTTTGGGACGATTACCTGGAGTCGGCCTGATGCGCCGTCTGTTAAGTGTACCGAACCTAAACATGCCAGGACGGCGCGGAGGGGCGGCCCAACCCGGCGATGTTCAAGGAGCCGTATTTGAAGAACCCTGGCAGGCCCACGCATTTGCCATTGTCATGTCCTTGTACCAAAACGGCCACTACACCTGGCCGGATTGGGATGATTATCTAGGGCACGAAATTCAATCGCCGGATCATTTTCCAGGCGCGTCAAGACAAGAGCCATTAGAAAATAATCGAACGAATTACAACGCGTTCCTAGCGGCTTGCGAAAAGGATGGTGCCTGGTATTACCACCACTGGCTAGCCGGTCTGGAAAAGATGCTGGACGTCAAGGGTCTGGTTAGCGCCAAGGAAATTTCGGACCGGGAAGCCGCTATCCGCAAGGTGGAGGAGACAGGCCCCCGCTTTCAGGCGGGTGATGGTGTTAAGGTTCTGGATATCGAATTGCTCGGTCACAGTCATCTTCCTACCTACATACGTGGGGTCAAAGGACAGGTAGAGGCGGATCATGGCACGCATGTGTTTCCCGATAGAAACGGGCATGAAAAAACTGATGCGCTACAGCATGTCTATACTGTGAGGTTGCTAGCGACGGATATTTGGGGCGCGGATGCCGATAGCTTCCATAGTCTGAATTTTAGCCTATGGGACTACCAACTTGAACCGCTGTCTTAAAAAGCGATAACGTTCCGTGCCACTTCGCCGGCCTTCAAGTCGTCCATGGCGTCGTTGATCTGATCCAGCTTTAACCGGCCGGATATCATTTGGTCTAATTTCAAGTCGCCGCGCAGGTACATTTCCACCAACCGGGGCATATCAACCCTGAAGCGGTTGGAGCCCATGGTGGAGCCCTGGATCTTCTTTTCTTGCAGAAATTCCGGCCCATGCAGCTCCACATTCGTACCAACAGGAACCATACCAATGATGGTAGCAGTGCCGCCGCGTTTGAGCGAACGGAAGCATTGTTCCGCAGTAACCTTAAGGCCCACGGCCTCAAATGAATAGTGCACGCCTCCACCTGTAATATCGCGGATTACCTTGACCGGGTCATCCCGACTGGCGTCGATCACATCCGTCGCACCAAATTCTTTGGCCAAATTTAGCTTTGAACCAACCATATCCACCGCGATGATCTGGCCCGCGCCTGCGATGGCCGCGCCGTTGACCGCGGACAAACCGATGCCGCCGCAACCGAATACAGCAACAGTATCACCTGGGCGAACCTGGGCTGTATGGAACACCGCACCCACTCCGGTCATGACACCGCAACCAATCAAGGCGGCGCGGTCAAGGGGCATATCCTCGCGCACCTTCACCACCGAGTGTTCGTGGGTAAGGATATATTCGGCATACGAGGAAAGGTTGGCAAACTGCCCCATCACTTCGCCGTTCTGGGTCAGGCGTTGTTGAGCATCTGGCGCGCGCTGCACCATGGGGCTTTGACACAAGGACATCCGGCCCGTCAGGCAGAATTCACACTCTCCGCAAAATGTTGAAAGACAGGTGATCACGTGATCGCCCGGTTTTACATAGGTTACATCCTCTCCGACCGCTTCGATCACACCGGCGCTTTCATGACCCAGAACACAGGGGCAGGGGATGGGATACAAGCCTTCGATGAAATGCAAATCACTGTGGCAGACGCCGGCATAGACCGTGCGCACCAGCACTTCCCGCCGCGCCGGCTCATCAATTTCAATTTCCTCGATAGTCAGGGGCTCATGGGCCGCCCGCATTACCGCAGCTTTCGCTTTCATCACTCGCGACTCCCAATGGTTATTTGCATTGTTTCTAACATTGGACAGTCAAAGGGCCAAGCCATGCCTTTATTTGACGATAATGCAGTTTCGGCCAGGTATCCACGTATGCCCTTGCCCATTCCAATCCGATCTTGTTAGCGCTGGAAAAACGAGATTGCCAGACTCACTCATAACGACGGTAACTTTGCGAGGCTTCCGTCTGAGTGAATTGTTTTTGAACTGCAGTTCGGATATAGACAGAACGTGATTTTATGGCAGCTGTTGGACGCACGCTTCAGCAATCAAACAAGGCTCTCTTTTTTCACATCAGCGAAATCAAAGGTGGTCGCAACTCCAAAAGTGCTGCTCGGCCTATTTCGATAATTTAGCCGGTAGCGAAGAGACCCTTTTAAAACTCGCGAAGACAGATGATTTTAAGTTGGCCACAGGCACGTGTGGCCGTGCGTGTTCCCAATTAGCCCCTCTATCATTATTCTGCCGCTTGTGCCATCTCGGGTGGTTTGGACTGGCCCATCCACTTCTGAAAGATCGGCGTTTTCGGCGGGTCGATGGAGGTATCTGCTTTGCAGCGCGCCTTCAATTCCTCAATGGTGCCGCCAAAATCAAAAACTTCCACATTGGCCCGTTCTGCGTCCATCCGTCGCCGCAGTTCTTCGGTACCACGTTGATCTACGGCGCAATCAGAGCCAAGGACCACGCCGTACCGCTTCGCGCCCTCAATGGTTATCAGACCGCGCTGGGCGTCCAACGAAACTTGGGCCGCGTCACGCTGTAACGGGTCTCCCCAACCACCACCGCCCCAGGTGTTAAAGTAAAGGGTGTCACCGGCTTCGACCTGGATGCGGTCGCACTTAGATTCCATCCATTGTTTGGTGCCATCGGCCCGTACCATCAATTTGGTGCTGCGGGCGCCTGGTAGGCCACCGTTGACGCCCCAGGGATGGGTCAGCCAGCGGTCATCGTGAATGGAAATGTTGCCTGGCTCCAAGAATTGGTAGCCCATGGATAATCCGTTACCACCGCGATGCAGGCCGGGACCGCCACTGTCGGCAATTGTCTCGTACTGTACGATGCGAAGAGGGAAATAGGCCTCAAGGAATTCGTTCGGGACGTTGGTAAAGGCGGGCCACAGGGAGTGACCGTCGGCGCCATCACCCGCGGGCCGGCCTGGAATGCCTCCGAAGCCTATCTGGTAAAGCTGATACCATTCGCCGTTCTTGTCGTAGCCTGAATACATGAAATGAGGACTGTCCGAGAAGCCGGCGGCGCACAGCGCATCCGGTGAACCCTGGCCCAGCAGGCCGCTCATGATATCGAAGATGCGGCCTAGAAGATGGGTGCGGCAACTTAGTGCCGCGGGCCGGATTGGTTTGAGGATCGTGCCGCGCGGTATGCGGACGTCCACCAGATCGTAAAAGCCGTCGTTGAACAAAATTTGCGGGTCGAAAAGATTGATGAAAAATGCGCCTAGGAACATTTTGAACATCTCTTCATTCAGCAAGAAGTTCACGGAACTGATGGATTGCGGGTCGGTACCCTCGAAGTCAAAGATCGCCATATCCCCTTCGCGCCACAGGGTGCAGGCGATCTTATAAGGGCCCATGCCCACGCCGTCGTCGTCGATATAGTCCTCGAAATACTGTTTTGTTTCGGGGATCACTTGTTTCAAAATGGCCCCCATGGCTCGTTTGTTACGTTCCAGCATTTCGTCCATGGCGGCAACAAATTCATCCACGCCGAAGCGCTCGCAGTTCTCAACAACGCGGCGCTCCGCCATCCGCAGGGCGGCGATTATGGCGTTGAAGTCAGAGCGGTTCCAATCTGGCAGTCGGCAGTTGCGTAGAATCAACTCCAGCATTTCTTCGTTCAACTGACCCTTGCGGAAGATCTTGACAGGCGGGATTTGCACCCCTTCCTCGAACAATTGCGCCGCATCGGTGGGCAGGCTGCCTGGCACTTTACCGCCAATATCAGTCATGTGACCGAACATAGCGCCCCAGGCCACTATCCGGCCGTCAATATAAACAGGCATCATTGTTAGCCAGTCGTTCAGGTGACTGACGGCGCCGTTGCAAGAATAGGGGTCGTTGGTTAGAAAAACGTCGCCCTCCTCTATGGTGCCGTCATAACCTTCCTGAAAACCGTGGAAAAATGACCCGAACTGGCCGACAACCATCTTGCCCGCCGGATTGGCGATCATGGGAAAAGCGTCGTGCTGTTCGCGAATTCCCGGTGACATGGCGGTGCGGAACAGCACCGCATCCATTTCATCGCGTGCGTTCCGCAAGGCGTTTTCCACTATGTCTAAGGTAATGGGATCAATTTCAACTGAGCGGAATGGCGTATTGTTGGTTTGGATAATCCTGGATGGCATTGGTTTATCCTTTCGGTCGGATTAGCAGGTTGCCCACGGCATCAACTTCTGCCTCGTGGTCGGGCAGGATCATTGTCGTGGCGTCCATTTCGGTGACGACAGCGGGGCCAGAAATGCAATTCCCAGCTTGCAGTTTAGCGCGATCGTAGATCTTGGCGGGTTGCTCTCGACCAGCCACGTAAATTGTAGTTTCTAGATAAGTAGCTGCGGAGGCGTCAGTTCCACCCTGGGGAAGGCTCTCAGCCTGGGCGGCACTTTCCCGCCCCTGGACCAGAGCACGCAGATTATAGAGCTCGTGTCCACCTTCCAGGCAGAAAGTAAACATCTGCTCGTGAATGGCGTTGAACCGGTTACCGACCTCTGGCAATCCGGCGCGACCAAAGTCTTCGGGCGAAATATCTACTGTAAGCTGCATGCCCTGGCCCGCATAGCGCAGATCGATCTGGTACAGTGCAGTTTGGTCTGACCGGACTACGCCCTCGCTGTCCAATGTAGCGGCTGCCTGTTCCGCCAATTCCTCCAGGATGCCTTGAACCTCGCCGTCCGATGTCTCCTCGAACCGGCGCACGAATGTACGTGAGGCCTCATCGCGCACTCGCGTCGTGGCATCGCCATAGGCGCACAAAACGCCTGGTCCCGGCGGAATGAGAACCGGCCAGCTTCCCATCAGCTTTCCAAGAGCATTAGCGTGTAACGGCCCCGCCCCACCAAAGCCGACCAAAGCAAAATCGCGCGGATCATACCCTTGTTCCACGGATACTAGCCGTAGGGCACCGAACATATTCTCGTTAACGATATTGATGATGCCTTCGGCTGTTTCCTTCACGCCTAGACCCATGGCGTTTGCCACAGTGCCGATAGCCCGTTCTGCGGCAGCATAGTCAAGTTGCATGTCGCCGCCTAATTTGGCGTCCGAGGGCAAATATCCCAGGACAACGTTGGCGTCGGTTACCGTGGGTTGATCCCCGCCCTTACCGTAAGCGGCGGGACCAGGCTCGGCGCCTGCACTCTGTGGGCCTACGCGCAGAGCCTTTGTTAGTTCCGGTACATAGGCAATCGAGCCGCCACCTGCGCCCACGGAGCGCACGTCGATAGATGAGGCCCGTACGGTGACGTCTGCCACACGGGTTTCCCGCCGGGTCCGAGCGACGCCGTCTTCGATCAAGGCGACGTCCGTCGAAGTGCCGCCCATATCGAATGTCAACAGGTTCTCGTATCCAGCCTGTTTGGCGATCCAGATGGCGCCGGAGACGCCCCCAGCTGGCCCGCTCATCAGAAGATTGACGGGTGCCGCCTTGGCTACATCGGCCGAGGCTAAACCGCCGTCGGAACGTAGAATATGCAGTTGTACGCCATTCATGCGGCGGTTCAGTTCAGTCTCCAGGTTTTCAATATATTTCGATACAACCGGACGGATGTAGGAATTAACCACCGTGGTCTCCGCCCGCTCGTATTCGTACATCTCGGGTATCACTTCCGATGATATAGAGACAGACACCCCCGGCATTATGCGCTCTGCAATATTCCGGATGCGTTGCTCATGTTCTCCGTTGGCATAGGCATTGATCAGAGAGATTGTCAGGGCTTCGACACCACTCCCTTTCAATTTTTCTATTTCGTCAGCTATAGCATTCTCGTCCAGTGGCTCGACGATCTCGCCCAAGGCGCTGATGCGTTCATTCGCTTCTATAGTTAACTCCAAAGGAGCCAGTGGATCGCTCTTGTTGAAGATCACCCAGCCGCCCAGGCCACCAGGTACGTAAGAGCGTGCAATCTGAAGCACCTGTTTGTAGCCCTTGGTTGTAATCAGACCGACTTTGGCTCCGCTTCCAGTCAGAACCGTATTGGTCGCCACAGTGGTGCCGTGCATAACTCGGCTCACGGCTGAGGGCTCTATGCCTGCCTCCTGGCAGATTCTCTCGATACCATTCAGGACGCCCTGAGAGGAATCATCCGGTGTGGAGGGCACCTTTGCTGTGAAAGCGTGACCGCTACCTTCATCGATCAGCAACAAGTCTGTGAACGTGCCGCCAACGTCGACACCCAATCGGTAACCTCCACTCGACGATACCTGCCGAGGTCGGGATGCCGGCCGAGATACAGGTGCCGGCGCAGAGGGCGTTGGCGTCGTGCGCGCCTCCAGTGGAATTTCTTGCCGTGCAGTAGGAGGTACCGGATTGCGTGTTGCTGGCGGCGGAGTGTAGGCCGGCGCATTGGGTGGGGAAATTTGCGGCGGTGCGATTGTTGGAGTGGGGGCGATTGCGGGTGGCGGCGCGATGACTGGCGGTTCCGAATAACGGGACGCGGGCGTGGCCGTGCTGCCATTGCTATCGGATG
>CAJWZI010000024.1 GCA_913049615.1 uncultured Alphaproteobacteria bacterium
CATTGGCGTCATAGAAGAAGCGCTGGAGGCGCCATTCGCGAATGACTACCCTTGTCGTCACCAGGTGATCCGCCGCGGCTCCTACGGTCAGGTCGAAATCAAGGGCGGTCTTCGTGATTTAACAGGCATCACCTTGCAGGCTATGATCTATCCCACTCTGCCAGGGCGGCAGCGTCAGGTCATTATGGGGCAGCGTGGTGGATTTACCCTTTGCCTCGACGAAGACGGTGCGCTCGCCGCCGCTGTTGACGGACAACAGCTTTCAAGCACAGGCAGACCCGTCCGCAGGCATCAATGGCTATTTGTCGGAGCTGCATACGATGGTGAAACCGGACTGCTTCATCTGAACCAATGGCCTCTGGCCGTTTCGCCGGGGGACCGTGCCAATTCGCCCAAGTTTTCTTGTGAAGAATTTATTCGCAAGGGTACTGCCATTTCATCTTCTGATGCGCCGTTCCTTTTTGCATCGGGCGGCGACACAAATTTCTTCAATGGTAAGATTGATCGGCCTCGTTTGGCGAAGAGGGCGCTAAGCTCAGTGGAAATGGACCAGCTATGTGCCTACGATATCCCGCAGAGTTTGGCGGATGATGTATTGGGCGCTTGGGATTTTGGGTCCGATATCTCTAGCGATTGGATTTCGGATCGATCAAATAACGACCTTAGAGGCGCGTTATTCAATTTGCCTACACGTGGCGTAACTGGCCACAACTGGGATGGTGGTGAACATAATTGGCAGCACGCCGCCGAACAATATGGTGCCGTACATTTCCATCAGGACGATTTGTATGACGTTGGTTGGGAGACGGATTTCAGCTTTACCATTCCCGACGATTTGCCGAGCGGGATATATGCTGCCCGGTTGCGTCACGGAGAAGATTGGGACCGAATTCCTTTTTTTGTCGTGCCGCCCAAAGGTCGTGCTGCGTCGAAGTTGGCTTTCCTGGTACCAACGGCGTCCTACATGGCCTACGCCAATACACGGCAGCGGTTGCAACCCAATCTAATCTTTGGCGAAGGGCGACCAGAAACCGTCAACGATGCATTTCTTGCCAGCCATCCGGAGGTGGGGGGGTCGCTCTATGATTTGCACGAAGACCGCAGCGGCATTCACTATTCATCACGTCTTCGCCCAGTGATGAATATGAAGCCGGGTGACAACCGGCCTTGGGGTTTGCCCGCAGACCTGAACATTGTCGCCTGGTTAAACGACATAAATCAGGAATTTGATGTGATTACGGACGAGGAGTTACACAAGGAAGGCGCAGCGCTGCTGCAGCCTTACCGCTGCGTTATGACGGGCAGCCATCCAGAATATCATTCCACCGACATGCTGGATGGCATCTCTAGTTATTTGGATCAGGGTGGTCGTTTCATGTACCTGGGCGGCAATGGGTTCTATTGGCGGATTGGCTTCGATGATGACAAGCCTGGTGTGATTGAGGTTCGCCGGGCTGAGGATGGCACCCGTGCCTGGATGTCGCCGGTGGGTGAGTATTATCAGTCCTTCAACGGCGAATATGGTGGTTTGTGGCGACGCAATGGTCGGCCGCCGAACCGTCTCGTAGGTATTGGTTTCGCCGCCCAAGGCTTTGAACGTAGTGCTTTTTATGAACGCCAGGCGGGAGCGGAAGATCCCCGTGCTGCTTTTGCCTTGGTGGGGGTGGGCGATGGCCCCATTGGCAATTTTGGCAGTATCGGTGGTGGCGCCGCAGGCGAGGAGATCGATCGCTGGGATACACGTGACGGTACCCCTGTTCATGCATTGGTATTGGCCCGGGCATCGGATTTTGGCGACGATATGCTCCGCACTAAGGAGGATTTTTTATCTACTATGCCACCGTTCAATGACCCCAATGTGAGGGCGGATATGGTATTTTTCGAATGCCCGAGCGGCGGAGCAGTATTCTCGACGGGTTCCATTGCCTGGATTTCCAGCCTGGCGCACAATGGCTATGACAACAATGTTGCCCAGATCACTGGCAATGTACTTCGCCGATTTCTCGACGTCGAACCCTTCCCCCCGCCGCCTTAGATTGTTACCCTTCAGGATGAAGGGAGAATAACTATGCGAATTGTCAATCCATCGTTTGGCCGGGAGGCGCCTGGTCAGGAGAAGGCCATGGCGAATTCCGTCGATTGGAACAAGGATCCCATAATATTGTTTGCCAATTCCAAGCCTAATGCCAAGGAATTATTGGAAGGGTTGCGGGATAAAATGGCTGCTTATAGGGCGACTGATAACATCGACTATATTCAAAAAGACAGTCCAGCTCAGCCGGCTCCCGACGGGATGTATGACGAATTGGCGGGAAAGTATCGTGCCGCCTTGTTAGCCATAGCAGATTGAGGCGCATGTTCGTCGTGGAGTTTCCATGACAGCATCGAACTTGAGAAGCGTGGCGTACAGAATTTTATCCTTACCACCGATACCTTCCTGCCTCTCGTCGAGGCGCAGGCCAAGGCGCGCAAGATGGATCCGCAAGTGATTGTAGTGAAACACCCCATCGGTGGTTTAAACGTTGAAGAATTGGTGGAACGTATTGAAACGGCGGCGGCTGGCCTGGAGGCCAAGATCGCCGATTGAACCAGGAGAGGAAGTAAGGTGGTTTGCTTCACCACCATCGTCATGCCTACGAAAGTGGGGATCAATTTCTGAAATGGTCCCCACTTTTACAGTAATGAGGCGATAGGTTGGTTGGAGCATCGCCGTACGACGTGACTGTGACAATAGACAACGACACCGAGATCATCGATCTGGGCGATATTGACCCGGGACATTGGAACGAATACGCGATGGAGCAGGGTTGGAGTGACGGCTTCCCTCTGGTCATGCCCACGGAAGACGCCGTCGGGCGTTTCGTTGACATGGTGCGGGGCGATAATGAGCCGTTGCCGCCCATCACACCGCGCCTGGTAATCCCGACCCTGGAAACCCTGGCAGCGAATGCGGTCATGGCGGGCTGTCGGCCGGAATATTTTCCCGCGGTTCTGGCGGCCGCTAGGGCTGTTCTGAACCCTGAATATAATCTGCATGGCAGCCTGGCTACGACCCATTCCTGCGCGCCGATGCTAATGTTCAACGGGCCGATTCGGAATGAGATCGATATCAATTTTTCATCCAATTGTTTTGGTCAGGGACGCCAGGCAAACGCCACTATCGGTCGGGCTCTTCAACTAATTCTATTGAATGTCGGCGGGGCGAAGCCTGGAGTAATGGACCGTTCCACCCAAGGCTCGCCAGCGAAGTATGCATTCTGCTTTGGCGAAAATGAGGAGGAGAGCCCGTGGGAACCGTTTCACCTGCGCCGGGGTTTTGAAGCTGATGACAGCGTCGTCACCGCAATCCCGTCCGAGGCGCCGCATAATATAAACGACCACGCCTCTACAACCGGCGTCGGTGTTCTAACCACCATAGCTGGCACGATTTCGCAGCCGGGTGCCAATAGCATCTATTGCAAAGCGCCAATTTTTATTGTGCTGGGACCGGAGCACGCGCAAACCTTGCACCGCGATGGCTGGACCATCGAAAGTATGCAGCAGGATATCTGGCAGCGGTCTCGTATCCCTATCGACCGGGTGTCGGAGGAAAATCAGGTCAGTTACGCTGAAATGGAACGACCACTAATTGACGGACATTACCATCTCACCCAGACCCCTGACGATATCTTGATCGTGGTCGCTGGCGGTCCCGGCAAGCATTCCGCCTATATTCCACCATTCGGTTTCACCACTGCTTGTTCTGTGCGCGTAGCACATATGTAGGAAATCATGGACGGTTTGGGCGAATTGCCGCTATTTCCTGAGGGCACCTCGTGGGAGGCAGTCTGGGGGCGGCTCGAAGAATTTGCGCTAAACGATGGTCTGCCTATGGTGCCGCCGACGGGCAACCTTTTGGAGGAGATGCTGGGCAGCGCGAGCGGTAGCAGATCCCACGGCCAACTACCGCCTTTGTTTGGCGAATTGACTGCCACCGCTGTAGCCTATCAATGTGTCTTGGCGGGGTGTGAACCTGGCGTTTTGCCTCTTGTATTGGCAGCTGCTACCGCTTGTTTAGAAGCTAAATTCAATCTACTGGGGTTATTGACTACTACGGGCACACCCGCCGTGATGGCCATTGTTCATGGTGGTTGTGCCGAACAATTGGGTATGAATGGGGGCTCCAACTGCCTGGGCCCGGGCAACCGGAGCAATGCCACCCTGGGCCGGGCCATCGCCCTAATTATGCGCAACATCGGTGGTGCTCGACCCGGCATTGGCGATATGGCCACCATGGGTCAGCCCGGAAAATATGGCGTCTGCGTTCCCGAAAGCAATGAGGGTATTTTACCTTCTTTGTCCGTGCGGCGGGGATGTGACGGCGACGCCGTCACGGTGCTGGGAATATCGGGTACGATCGAAGTGCTGCCTGAAGGAGATGGTAATGCGCCCGAGGTCATACTGGCCCACGTGGGCTCGGCCCTGGCAGCGGCGCGGACGGCGGCCTCGGCGGGGCAGGTGCGGGATCTAGGCGAGCAGTTCTTCCTGCTGCCACCGGAACTAGCACGCCAAATTGCTAAACGAGGTTGGGATTTGGCCCGGATTCAATCATTTCTTTTTGGGGAAGCTGAAATTGCCAAATCGCCCCAAGATATTCACCCCATTATTACTGGCGGCCCTGGGGTAAAGATGACCTGCCTGCCGTTGTGGGCGGGGGGCACTTTATCTGTGACAAAACCGTTGTTGAGTTTGGGGAGTTAATTTCAATGTCCGTTAGAAATTTAGAAATTTTGAGCCGTGAACCTTATGAAGAGGGGCGTTCGTTTAAAAAGGCGGGCGCCTACGAGAGGATCAAGGCAATTGCCCATTATGCCCTTGATCCTGATCATCCCGCCAATGCCGGAGTAGTTGACCTGGAACTCGCACAACGAGGTGATGACGGATTTGTACACTTTAGCGGTGATGTGACAATGCTGCGACCCATCTCGGGCGGCAGTCGAACTTTGTTGATGCAAGTACCGAACCGGGGCAAACGGAATATCACCCGCTTCAACATGACTGTTATGGGCACGCAGGATACCGCGGGTATCGATCCGGGCGATGGTTTCCTTTTCAACCATGGTCTGACTGTAGCCTGGGCAGGCTGGCAATGGGACGTGCCACGCACGACGGAACATATCCGAATTGGGCTGGCGCCACCTCAGGTGCCTGTCCAGGCTCGGACGCCGATCAGTCAGATGCAACTTCGTCTACAAATCAATGTCGACGCTGCTAGTATCCCCTTAACCGATCACCATGTAGGTGAACTGGGCATGCATGAGCCCATACCCACGGCCGATGTCGATGATCCGATGGCCCGTCTGTTGGTTCGTAAAGGACCTTATGACCCTCCGGAAGAGATTCTGCGAGAGAATTGGTATTTTGGACCCAACGAGCACATTCACCTCGACGGCGGCTTCAAGGCGGGTTCGATTTATGATGTGTTCTACACGCCGCGTGAATGCCCTGTGGTTGGCGCAGGCTTGTTGGCGACACGAGATCTGGCGTCTTTCCTTCGCTATGGGGTTAACACGCCAACAGCTGGGTCCATCGATCACGTTGTCAGCGAGGGACAGTCACAGTGCGGTCGATTTCTCCGGACTTATTTGTATCTCGGATTGAATTTGGATGAAGCAGGTCGGACTGCTATTGACGGTATCCTTGCCCATATTGCCGGCGGGCGGCGAGGAGAATTCAACCATCGCTATGGACAGCCGTCCGTTCAGCCCACACCATCCTTCGGCCACCTATTTCCATTTTCGGATCTCTCACAAAAAGACCCAGTCTCAGGAACCACTGCTGGTTTATTGGACCGTCAGATAAATAAGGGCGGACTGCCGAAGATTTTTTATACCGACACAAGTTCTGAATACTGGCGTGGTGATGCTGGGTTGAGCCACAGTGATATTGGCAGTGGAAAAGACGGGGTATTGCCGGACGTCGTGCGGCGCTATTTCTTTTCGGGCACACAGCATGGTGTGGGTGTCGCGAAATGGTCGGACCGCACTCTGTTTGGCAGTCAAGGCCAGAATCATATGAATGTGATCGACTATCGGCCACTTTACCGTGCGGCGCTGCTTAATTTATTGGCCTGGGTGAGGGAGGATATAAGCCCTCCCGACAGCCGATATCCGACGGGCAAAGACCGCATAAGACGTGAGGATGCTCTCGAAGCGCTTCAGGAAATACCTGGACTGGCCTTACCGGGTGGCTCCGCCATGACCGCCGTTTATCCCATGGATCTAGGCCCAGACGCGCATAAGGGGATAGGTAAAATGCCCCCCGTTCTGGCGGCAGAGCCGTATCCTTGTTGGGTTTCAGCTCTGGATGACGACGGTAATGAGATCGGGGGTATTGCTATGCCCGATATCGCAGTGCCAGTGGCGACACATACCGGTTTCAATCCTCGACATGTGAATACGGGTGGCGCAGGTCAGTTATTGGAGTATATCGGATCCACGGTGCCCTTTGCCGTGGACAAACAAGTCCGCGAGGCCTCGGGCGACCCCCGTCTGTCCTTGGCGGAGCGCTATGACGACCGAAACGACTATCTCCGTAAAGTTCTTGCCGTCGCGCAGGCATTGGCAGCGGAACGATACATCTTGGCTGACGATATAGACCTATGTGTTGAGATCGCCGCTACCCGTTATGACATCTGCTTAGCGCACAAATGAACTGCGGGTACACAATGGCGACAAATCCAGCATGTTGCATTATGAATTTCCCAATGAACGGGAAGGCAAAATGACAACTGACAACATCAACAAACTGTCAGCAATTGATCTGGCTGCTGAAATCAGAGCGGGAGTGATTTCCCCCACCGAAGCGCTGGAAGCCACCTTGGCCCATATCGACAAAACAAATCCAGGCTTGAATGCCTTCATTACCGTCAGTGAAGACCGGGCAAGGCAAGAAGCGGCCGCAGCTGAGGCTTTGTTGGCAAAAGGGGATGCGGTGCCGCCCCTGTTGGGTGTGCCCTACACGGTGAAGGATTTGGTCGATACGGAAGGCGTACGTACCACTTATGCTTCGGCTGTTATGGAGCACAATGTGCCGGCCAAGGATGCTATTGTCGTGGCACGTATGAAGGCGGCGGGCGCGGTTTTGGTAGGCAAGGTTTCAACCCCGGAATTTGGCCACAAGCCCATGAATGAATCGCCTCTGTTTGGGCGTACACTCAACCCCTGGGATCTGAGCCGTACCTCGGGCGGATCTTCGGGCGGGTCGGCGGCAGCACTGGCCTCGGGTATGGCACCTCTGTCCATCGGCACGGATGCAGGTGGATCCATTCGTATCCCTGCGGCTTGTTGCGGCGTGGTTGGAATGAAGGGCACCATGGGGCTGGTGCCGCATGACACGGCGCCCGATGGCTTTGGGAACTTCTCCAACAACGGGCCCATGGCGAGAACGGTGGCGGATACGGCCTTGATGTTGTCGGTGATGGCGGGCCCGCATCCCAACGACCCACATTCCCATGGCCTACCCAGGGATGACTTTTGTGCCGCCGCCGAGGGTGCAGGAGATCTGTCCGGTGTAAAGGTTGGTTGGTTATCTTACATGGGGAATGAACTTGTCGATGCAGAGATCATGAGTGCTTGCATAAAGCGCCGGAATGCCCTGGTGGACCGTGGCGCCGAAATTGTTGAGATGAATGAACCCTTTGAAAACACCGAACCCTACTGGCTAGTCATTACTCAGTCCCTGTGGGTGGCGCGGTTCGAAGATAAATTAGCGGAATTTGCCGATCGCATGACGCCGACACTGCTGCGCGGTATCGAGGAGGGTAAGACTTATTCAGCGGTAGAACTTCAGCGCGCAATTACCTTCCGCACCAGTTTGTATCGGCGTATTCAATCCTGGTTTGACCGAGTCGACTTCTTGATGATGCCTACTCTTAGCCGCACTGCCATTGCGGCTGATCACGATTTCTACCAGCCTATCACAATCGGCAATCAGACCGCTGGGGGCATCCGGCAAACCTGGTATCCCTATACCCATCCCTTCAATATGACCGGCCATCCCGCGATCACGGTACCCTGTGGCATCATGGCCGACGGCCTGCCGGCAGGTATGCAAATTGTTGGCCCCATGATGGCGGATGCCGAAATAATACGGCTAGCTGCCATGGTGGAGCAGGCATATTCTTGGGCGCAAAAGTGGCCCCCGGCGATTTCTGGCCCAATTTGATAAGCCCGATCCTTACATTTCCGCGCAGGACTACCCTAATGCGCTCTTCTACATTACTGGTTACCCCAGCCCAAGGTTTCACGTATACCGGCAATATCGTCCATGTGTTTCTCGTTGTCACCGGCAAAGCGTAAAACTAAGTGGGAGGCGCCGGCATCCGCGTAGCCTTGCAACCATTGCGCTGCGCCCTCAGCCGGACCGGCGTAACACGCCATAGTCTTGGCTAGCATGGCAGCGTGTATGCCATAATATTCTTCCAGGTAACCATCAATCTGTTTTTGGGCCTCGGCGGCGTTATCGCCAATTGCCATGGTTAGGTATAGCGCGCCAGTCAGGTCATCGGGGTCTCGTCCCGCCTCCGAGGCCGCCTGCCTAACAACCTGCCAACCCCGACCCCAACCATCAGCGTCAGGACCTGTAGGAAACCAGCCGTCGAAGTTTTTGCCGGCTCGCGTCAGACTGGCAGGTGCCGAACCGCCACCCCAAATTGGCGGGCCGCCGGGCCTATGCGGTATTGGCGCAAGGACACCCTGCTCCACGGGCCAACGACCGTCCCAGTCCACCGGTTCGCCGCGCCAAAAAGCCTGGCACAGACGCAATCCCTCCATCATCCGGCCAACCCGTTTTTCGAACGGTACGCCTGCGGCGGCAAATTCGGCGCGAATGTTCGGCACATCAGCTGCTATGCCAACACCCAAAATTATTCGTCCCAGGCTAATTTGGTCCAAGGTTGCGAATTGATGTGCAAGAACCACTGGGTTCCTTAGGGCCGGTAATAACACAGCAGTTCCTAACTCAACTGCCCTTGTGCGAGCGGCAATAGCGGCGAGCATGGTGATGGGGTCATGTCGCGGCCGGGCCAATAGAGAGTCTCCAATCCACACCGAATCAAATCCTAGGTCTTCCGCTCTGCTTGCTAAATCTAGGATTGTCGAGGCATCGTGGTCGCCGCGCATAATACGTTCTCGGGTCGGTAGCAAATATCCTAAGCTTACTGTCATTTTTTTACTTCCTCTAAAACGGCATCAACAAATGCATTGGCGGCGCCAAGATAATTGGTTGGGTTGCGTAGGGCCTCCCAATTTATCGGGTGGGTGTTGCTGGATGCAATGATGTCAAGAAAGTCCTTTTGTTTATTATCGCACCCCGATACCGCCTGAATTGCATCCTTGACCAGAAGCTGCGCCTCAGATTTGGGCATATAGGCTGCCAATGCATATGTTGCGGCCTCTGCCAATAAGCCCGGTGTTAGGTTGTTGTTCATGGCAGTCTTGTCCGCCTCGATACTTTGCGTTATTGCCAAACCATGCAAAAGGCTGGCGCTCGTGGTGCGGATCATGTCAGGCAACGTAAACCACTCTAGGGTCCAGGCGGCACCATCCCTTTCGTGATGATGGAGCACTGACTGGTGCATTGTAGATAACAGTCCTGCATTTCGCCGGGCCAGCGCCGGGACGACCTCAGCCAATACCGGATTATTCTTTTGCGGCATGGCTGACGATCCACCAGCTCCAAGAAGTCTTACCTCGCCAACCTCGGTTTGCGCCAGCATCAGAATATCTCCTGCCATTTTTCCCAATGACCCGCTGACACCAGCCAACCAATTGGCGATTTCCAAGACATAATCCCGCTGGTTGTGCCAAGGAAGAGGAGGTAGAGAAAGCTGCAACTCGGCGGCTAGAGCTGCTGCCACATCAAGGCCCTTGGGCCCTAGTGCCGCCAAGGTTCCTCCTGCGCCGCCAAATTGCAGGCAATATTCCAAATGTCCTAGACGTAGGCGATGTCGTTGCAAGGGTGCAATCCAGCCCGCAATCTTTAGGCCAAGGGTAGTCGGCACGGCCTGTTGATTCCGAGTGCGCGCCGCCAAGACAGTGCCGCGATGGCTATCGGCTAGAACCGCGAGGTCATTAACGGTATGTACTAGTCTTTGTTCGAACAGGGCCATGACCTTTTTGATAATCAACATCATGGCAGTGTCCACAATGTCCTGTGAGGTGGCGCCCCAATGAATATGGTCACGATGATCCGGGCTTAGCGCTTCGCTCAGACGTGCCAGCAGCGCGGTGATGGGAACACCATCGCGAATTACGCCCTCGGACAACAGAACTGTGTCAACCTTCAAGGTCTTTGCGACCTTTTCGATTTGTGCCGCGGCCTCCCCTGGGATAACGCCTAGGCGGCCTTGAACGCGGGCAAGTGCGGCCTCCACGCCTAGCATGGTGCTTATCAGGGCGTCGTCGCGGACCAGGTTCTCTGTTTCCAAATCTTGGAGGTGGGCATCTAAAATCATGTCTTAGGCCCGGCCTAGGGGTCAAAAAAAACGGTTTCCCGCTCGCCCTGCATATGTACGTCGAACCGATAACTTGCGGCTGCCTCCTGCTGGGCGATTAGGGTATCTCGCCGGGCAGGGTCGACTAACGACAACACCGGATCGGTCTCGTTCGCTAATGTCTCATCAGGAAAATAGATGCGGGTATAGACATGATTGAGTAAGCCTCGCATGAAAATGACGACTGCAATATGAGGCGCCTGTCCATCGCCGATTGCCCCTGGTTTTACAGTTTCAAATTCATAGAAATCGTTTGCTAGGGTTCCTGTGCTAAACCTCGCAAAGCCGCTAAACTTGGTATTGGCTACTCGCGGGTTTCCAGGTCGAGCATATCGCCCCTGGCTGTCCGCTTGCCAAATTTCTAACATGGCATCGCGGATCGACCCTCCATTACCATCAAAAACTTGCCCGCGAATGCGAACCCGCTCTGCGCTCTCCTCTGGAAGAGTGTTTCCGGCCAATTGTTTGTAATCGTATCCATATTGTTCCGGCGTTAAACCATAGGCAAAAAAGGGTCCTATGGTTTGCGACGGAGTTTGTTTTGGCGCCATGGTTCACGACTCCATCGGCGTCGCGTTGCGCCCGCGCAAATGGATATTGAACTCATAACCCAGTGCCCATTCTGGTTCCGAAATTTCAATTGACAGATTTGCCACCAACAAATTACGGGCTGCCGCTGGCACGGCCTTGAAGATCGGATCTAGCTCAAGCAGTGGGTCGCCTGGGAAATACATTTGCGTTACCAGTCTGGTCAGGATGGAGGGCCCGAACAGCGAGAAATGGATATGGCTGGGCCGCCAGGCGTTGTAGTGGTTCCCCCAGGGATAGGCGCCGGGTTTGATAGTGATGAAACGGTAACGCCCCTCCTGGTCAGTTACGCAGCGTCCAGCACCCAGAAAATTGGAGTCGAGGGGCGCG
>CAJWZI010000025.1 GCA_913049615.1 uncultured Alphaproteobacteria bacterium
CAACGGTTATTGCGGTGGCCCGGGCCGGTGGTTTGGGTTCTTTACCTTGCGCCATGTTGAGCGTGGACAAAATTCGCAACGAAATCGGTGTGATCCAACAACAAGTAAATAACCCCATAAATCTAAACTTCTTTTGCCATCAACCCATTGAACCGAAAACAGCTGATGCGGCAGCCTGGAAAGAGCATTTGGCTCCGTATTACGACGAATTTGGCCTGGATAAGTTCGTCGATACCCCCTCATCGAACCGAGCGCCGTTCGATAATGCTATGTGCGAAGTTGTGGAAGAGGCAAGACCAGGCGTGGTCAGTTTCCATTTTGGTCTACCGGAACAAGCCCTACTGGATAGGGTGAAAGCCACAGGTGCCTTAGTCCTAAGTTCCGCCACTACCGTCGCGGAGGCGAAATGGTTAGCTGACCGGGGCTGCGATGCCATCATTGCTCAGGGGTTAGAAGCCGGAGGACACCGCGGCATTTTTCTAAGTAATAACATTACGACACAACCTGGAACCTTGGCCCTGGTGCCGCAAGTCGTGGATGCCGTTTCTGTGCCCGTGATCGCGGCGGGAGGGATAGCAGATGGTCGCGGCATTGCAGCAGCCTTTGCCTTAGGCGCCGCTGCTGTGCAAATGGGCACTGCCTACCTGTTTACGCCCGAGGCCATGATTTCTGAACTGCATCGTACCGCGTTGAGCCAAGCTTCCGATGATACGACCGCATTGACCAATCTATTTTCCGGTCGTCCAGCAAGGGGCATTATGAACCGTGTGATGCGGGAAATTGGTCCCATGTCGAATAAGGCACCAGCCTTTCCCACCGCCGGGGGTGCATTGGCGCCATTGAAAGCGAAGGCCGAAGCCGCTGGAGGGACCGAATTCACTTCTTTATGGTCGGGACAAGCAGCCGCCTTGGGCCGACCAATTGGGGCGGAGGAGTTGACACAAGCCTTAGCCACAGAAGCAGCTCATAGATTGGCGGAAATAGCGCAGAAAACCTAGTCTAGGTTGGGTACATAAGGTAAGCCTGCCATTAGTACATACGCTCTTTGATACTTTTTTGTACGTAACCCTCGAGCTCCTCGGCAGATTGCTGCGAGCCTATTTGATCCTTAATCATGTTTCCCAAAGGCGGCATGGCGGATTTGCGTTCAACCCGGTAATCATCTTCCCAAAGGCGGGAACGAATCAGAGCCTTTGAACATTGGAACAAGACCTCTTCCACCGTGACCATGATGCCGGTCTTGGGCACTTTGCCGCGCACTTCAAATTCGGTCAGGATATCGCTGTCAGTGCAAATTCGGGCCTGACCATTGACACGCAAGGTTTCAGGAATGCCAGGAACCAAAAAAATCAGACCAATATGTGGGTTGTTGGCAATATTGGCGGATGTATCCAGCCTATTATTGCCGATCCGATCTGGTATCAGCAGTGTCTGATGATCCAATACCTTCACGAAACCCGGCGCGTCGCCACGGGGCGAGACATCCGCCGGCCCAGCAGGATCGGACGAAGCGATGCACAGAAACGGTGATAGGGAAATGAAGTGAATGCTGTGAGGTTCTAGGCGGGGAATGACCTTGTCCCTGGCCAATGCGTGCACATCATCGTGCATGCTGCGCAATTCTGCCTCGTTGTCGACAAATACTTCTGGTGTCGGATTGGACATACTGGTTCCCTTTGTTTGACCTGGGGTAGGATATAGCACCATCAACCACATCAAGAGAAGCATTGCCTATGAACCGTCCCGTCCTGCGTACTGAACTTTGTGACATTTTGGGTATTGAGTATCCCATCATGTTGGCCGGCATGGGTGTTTGGGGAATGGGGACTCCGCCGGAACTAGTAGCCGCTGTTTCCGATGCGGGGGGTCTAGGCGTTCTCGGTGGATCTGCTCTTTCACCAGAGGAAGTGCGTCGCCGTATCCAGCGCGTGCGGCAAATGACGGACAAGCCTTTTGGTGTCGATCTTTTGTTACCGGCATCACTTGCGAAGAGTTCCACCACCCGAACTGGGGTACGAGAAGACTTGTCAAAAAATCATCCCGAACACGTTAAATTCATGCACGGCCTGCTAGAAAGGTTCGAATTGACGCAAGCGCCGGTCGAAAATGACATCGTCAATTCAGATGAATATGCCGAAGCCCAAATTCAGGTCGTATTGGACGAGGAAGTGCCCATATTTGCAGCCGGCCTAGGCGACCCTGCCCGCATCATCCCGCGCGCCCGCGAGCAGAACATGGTGGTGATCGGTCTCGCCGGAACGGTACGGCACGCCGAACGCAATCGCGACGCAGGTGTTGATATTGTTGTTTGTCAGGGTACGGAAGGAGGTGGGCATACCGGCCCTGTAGCGACCTTGCCTCTGGTTAGCCAGGCAGTGGAGGCCATCGCGCCTATACCCGTAGTCGCTGCCGGCGGCATCACGGGGGGACGTGGTATCGCCGCCGCCCTGACCTTGGGGGCCATCGGCGTGTGGATGGGTACAGCCTTTTTAATAGCCGAGGAAGGAGGATTACCGGACACAGTGAAGGGTGACATCGTTGATGGCAAAGCCACAGACTTCCGAATTTCCGAAGCCTGGACGGGAAAAACTTTGCGCGCCAAAAAGAACGTCATTTCCGACGCCTGGGCGGAATCGGGTCTAAAACCGCTACCCACGCCACATCAGAGAGTATTAATGGAAGATTTTCTTTCCGCCGCACAACAGGCTGGCCGCTGGGATCTTTACATGAACGCCGCAGGTCAAGGTGCGGGCATGTTAACCGAACGCCGACCCGCCAACGACATCATGGCGGATCTAGTGGCGCAGACGGTGGAGGCGCTGACCGAGATGCCGGGCCGAGTCGAATTCGGCCCAGGAACATGATGCATGAGAGATAAACCAAGGATGCCGCGAGACACGCGGCCGTGCCGCCGTAAACTCCTAAAGCTGGAAAGGTAAACGGTACTAGCCAAATGTAAATTATGAGGGAAGCAACCCCGGTGGGGAAATTACGGACCATCGCGTGCGTGCTGGCCTTGCCATAGGTCAGGTGGATAATGAGGTAAGTCGGCAGCAGAGTTGCAGGAAAGCCAACCAACAAACCCGTCCAATGAGAGCCAACAGTTTCAGCGAGAGAGATCACAATAGAGATCAACAAAGCGGCAAGACCGCCGCGCAGCAATAATTGTGTCGCCGTTAATCTAATTGGGCGCGCAACTCTCACAATTCTAATTTTCCGCAATAATCTGGATGACAGCGTAATTGCGGACAAGGACAACACAGTAGCCGAGGTCATGGTAAATGGGATTTCGTGTAGTAGCGCCGCGACGAGAAAATAGACAACGACACCGAGACCTAATCCGCCCCAAACCGAAAATCGCTCTAATCGGGCTGAGACCCAATAGTAGGTCAGAACGAAACAAATAGTGCCGGTAAAGGAAGATATACTGTGAGGGATGCTCTCCACTACATATTCCGTTCCGAGGTCCCGCCCAACAAAAAAATAGACCAAAACTGCCGTCAGGGGTGCGCCGGAGAGTAACCCAGCAATGCGGGTGTCAACGCGTTCGACAACAAACGTCAGCCCCAAGACAATAGCTGCCGACCATGCCGCCTTGACCAACAGGGATATCTCGTACGTTGTCTCCATTCCCTCGACCGATTAGAAATTCCGCTGAGCCGGAAAGGCCAGAAAAGCAAATAAAAAAGTGCCCGATAGGTAAAATGTCCGGTCAACGCCGATCAACTGCGCTGTTGCGCTGCCGGGCTTAAAAAAGCGCACCGGCACGTTGCGGATCCCCTTAAGAATCTCACAGTCATAGATTATCACAACTGAAAGCACGGTCATTGACTGTTTCTGATTGCCTTCAAGCCATGTCGCACAAATTTCTGTGATGGCCTGGCCCGGCTGAGGCGCTGCGCGATCGTCCAACAGCTCCTGCATAACGGGGTACATAGGGTTATTTCTACTCGTTTGTTTTTGTTTGAGAACTCTAGCGGCAACACCGATTGAAATCTATCCATGTCAAGAATTCGTGCTATGAAACCAGCAACAAATTCATAAACGGGAGTGCCAGAGGATGTCAGACGCGGTCGATTTCACCAAAAGAGGTGTCATAGGGGTCATCACCGTCAATAGCCCTCCAGTTAATGCCTTAAGCGCCGCCGTGCGGGATGGCTTGGGTGAGGCATTCGATAAAGGCCATGCCGATCCGGAAGTGAAGGCCATGGTGCTGCTGGGTGGCGGCCGTACTTTCATCGCAGGGGCCGATATTCGTGAATTCGGCCAACCGCCACGTGGCAAGCCCTTGCACGAAGTGCTTGATAGCATGGAAAACAGCGACAAAATTATTGTCGCGGCAATCCATGGTACGGCACTAGGCGGCGGCCTTGAGGTCACCCTATGCTGCCATTACCGCTTTGCTGTACCCAACTCCATGGTGGGTCTGCCAGAAGTGAAGCTGGGTCTGATACCGGGTGCGGGCGGCACTCAACGGCTACCGAGACTAGTCGGCGCGATCACGGCACTGGATCTAATCACCTCAGGTAATTTTGTACCGGCGCCCCAAGCCATGGAGTTGGGTATCGTTGATGAAATTGGCGACAATTTGCTGGAAGGCTCCGTCGCCTTTGCTGAAAAACTGGTGGCAGAGCACGCTCCCCTGCGCAAAATTCGTGATATGCCGTGTGATGCTGAAGATGGAGTATTCGAAGCCTACCGCGAAGCCAATGCCCGAAAATTTCGTGGTTTTCTCGCACCGTGGAAATGCATCGATGCTGTCGAGGCAGCGGCAACAATGACGTTCGATGATGGCATGAAGCAGGAGCGGTCACTGTTTACAGATTGCGTAACTTCCTCAGAGTCTGCGGCACAACGGCATGTCTTTTTTGCCGAACGCGAAGTAGCCAAAATTCCCGACGTGCCAAAAGATACGTCAATGAAGGAGATCCAAAAGATCGCCATGATCGGCGCCGGTACCATGGGTGGCGGTATCGCTATGAATTTTGCCAACGCAGGCATTCCTGTGCTGATGGTGGAAGTGGCCCAGGACGCGCTAGATCGAGGCATGGGTATCATCCAGCGAAATTATCAAAACACCGTCGATAAAGGCCGCCTGAGCCAAGAAAAGATGGATCAACGCATGTCGTTGTTCTCCACCACGACAGAGTTTGCGGATATCAGCGATGCAGATCTGGTGATCGAGGCTGTCTTCGAAAAAATGGACTTGAAGAAGGAAATTTTTGCCAAACTGGATAAGCATGCCAAGCCTGGTGCGGTATTGGCATCCAACACTTCTACCTTGGACATCGACGAGATCGCCTCGGCCACCAAGCGGCCGAACAGCGTTATCGGCATGCATTTCTTCTCGCCTGCCAACGTCATGCGTTTGTTGGAAGTGGTACGTGGAAAGGATAGCTCGGCGGAAACCATCGCCACTGCTATGGGAATTGGCCGCAAGGTGGGCAAAATTTCAGTTTTGGTGGGTAATTGCTTCGGCTTCGTCGGCAACCGGATGTTGCATGGCTACGCCGGCGAAGGCACCTTCCTATTGGAAGGCGGTGCCCTGCCCCAACAGGTAGACGAGGCAATTTATGAATTTGGCCTAGCGATGGGACCATTTGCAATGGGCGATATGGCAGGTCTAGATGTGGGTTGGCTGGTACGGAAGGCCAAGGCGGATGACCGTCCCACAAACGAGGAATACGGCGGCACCATCCCAGACCGTATTTGCGAGTTAGGCCGTTATGGCCAAAAAACGGGTGGTGGTTATTACGACTACAAGGAAGGTGACCGCACGCCCATTCCGAACCCGCAGGTACAGGAGATCATCGAACAGGTTTCGAAAGAGAAAAACATTGGGCGCAAAGATTTCGATGAGGAGGAGATAATCAAGCGTAGTCTTTATCCCCTGGTTAATATCGGCGCCCAGATCCTGGATGAGAGTATGGCAATGCGTCCATCGGATATCGATATCATCTACATTAACGGATATGGCTTCCCCGCTTACAAGGGCGGGCCGATGCATTGGGCTGATTCCATCGGGCTAGACAAAGTGCTGGCAGATATCAAGCGCTTTCATGCAGACTATGGCGAACGCTGGCGTCCCGCACCGTTGCTCGAAAAACTGGTCGCGGAAGGGAAGAGCTTCGCCGATTACCAGACTAGCTGACCTAAATTGACATGGACGGGGTTTTTGGGTTTTTTTGGTGGGGTGGCTTTGGCGGGTCGGTCTCTTCGTGCAACGTGTAACCGATAACGATATTCTGCCAAAGAGCGGGCAAAAGTCGGGTTAACCGAACATATAAATGGGACTAACTTGCCAACTTTGATCCACCAACGCGTTCGTGAATGCCGGGACGGCAAATATCCGAAATCAATCTGCAGAGTATCCAGCGGTTGGGTGGTGCTGGGTGATGTGCAATTCCTACCGGGCTATACCCTACTGTTGCCGGATCCTGTTGTCGCCGACCCCAATCATATGAATGAAGCAACGCGCAAGACCTTCTTTCATGAAATGTCTTTAGTGGGCGACGCGCTGTTATCGGTGACGGAGGCGGTGCGCATTAACTACGAGATCCTGGGCAACCTAGAACCGGCATTGCATGCCCATATTTTTCCGAGATACATGACGGAGCCAGAAGAACTGCGCCTCAAACCAGTCTGGTTCTATGACTGGGACGCCGCACCGTCCTTCAACCTGGATAGGGACCGCAGTATCATGGATGCCATTCACGACTATCTTCAAAAACGTGGTTTGACGGCTTAGTCCAATAACCCGTTGTTAATGAATATCAGCTGAACTCGCCATAGCCCGGCCGAGCATTTCGACATCGAAGTCGGGTTGGCGGCAGGCATCCAGGATTACTGCTTCACGGCGCCCTAATAATTTGCAAGCTTCGGGGATGTCTCGGGCCACATTGTGAGGAATGACCACCGCGCCGTGACGGTCGGCATGTATCAAATCACCGGATTTGACCAGCATTCCGGCGACGTTGACGGTCTTACCAAAATCTTCCAGGTGCACGTGAGCATGAGAAGGACCAATACGGTCAGCGATAAACTGGAAACCAGGTGCCACGGCATCAACATCCCGTACCGAACCGTCAGTGACAGTGCCAAGGCAGTTTAGAGAACTATGGATGGTGGACTGAACCTCACCCCAAAATGCACCATACCCCCGGCGGGGACCGTCCATGTCCTGAATGACGGCAATCGTAGGGCCAGGTGCCTTGGCGACGTATCGGTAGTAATCAAGCCGCTGGTCCCGCAAATCTGGACCGGGGCGGGTGCTGGGTTCATGGGAGCGGATCTGGGCTGTGCGGGCGTAGCCGACGATTGGGTCTAGGTCGGGAAAAGCGCAGACCAGGGGCTCCACCGTAAAACCAATAGCCCGACGTTCCGGCGAGGTGATTTCTAGAGCGTTGCAAATAGTGGGTGTATCCCAGGCACGCAAGGCCGCAAAATCTGCTTCATTTAGGGGGCTATCTTTCATGGCGTTTTCCTCATACTCCTAGGTATTGTTGTTGAATTTCCGGATTGGCGCGCAATTCGTCAGAATTCCCATTCCATACCAAATGGCCTTTTTCCACGATGAAATGATGGTCACAAATCTCCGTCAAGGTCTCAACATTCTTGTCAATAATCAGAATGGCTTGTCCTGCCGACTTGAGGACCGACAGACAGGACCAGATTTCGTCCCGGACCAGAGGCGCTAATCCTTCTGTCGCCTCGTCCAATAGCAACAAAGTTGGGTTGGTCGTCAGGGCACGGCCCACAGCCAGCATCTGTTGCTCGCCGCCCGAGAGTTGGTTGCCCATGCTGCCCTGGCGATCCTCTAATCGCGGGAACAACTCATAGACCCGGTCCAAGGTCCAGGGCTTGCTCGTCCCCTGGCCGGTTCGAGCGGTCGCCACCAGGTTTTCCCGAACAGTAAGATTAGGGAAGATCTGTCGACCTTCGGGTACCAGTCCCAAGCCCAATTGAGCGACCTTGTACGACGCAAGTCCAATTAAATTCTGCCCTTGAAACGATAGGCTACCGCCCCTGGGTCGTATCAAACCCATGATTGAGCGGATAGTAGTGGTCTTTCCCATGCCATTGCGGCCCATTAGGCTGACAACCTGCCCCGCCTCAACCGACAGGCTCATGCCGAACAGGGCCTGGCTTTGACCATAAAAAGCGTCAAGACCTTCCATTTCAAGCATGCTCGGTCCCCAAGTAGGCGGCCCGCACTTCGTCGCTTGCACGAATGGCTTCTGGTGTGTCGGTTGCGATGGCCCGGCCATAGAGCAATACGGTAATCCGGTCAGCCAGCGCAAAGACAGCGTCCATGTCATGCTCGATCAGGACAATGGTATGCTGGCCTTTCAGATCGCGCAGCAACTGTACCATACGCGCGGATTCTTCTCGGCCCATGCCAGCCATTGGCTCGTCCAGCAACAGCAAGCTGGGTGCCGTGGCCAGGGCCATTGCGATTTCCAGTTGCCGCTGCTCACCATGGCTCAAATTGGCCGCCGGCTCCTCCGCGCGCTGGGAAAGACCGATTTCAGTTAGGATTTCCAAGGCAGGTTGGCGCAGCTCGGCATCCTGTCTCGCCGGCCGCCAGAAGCGGAAGGAATGGCCGGCATGGGCCTGTACTGCCAAAGCGACATTATCCAGGGTCGTTAAGTCTGGAAAGATCGAGGTGATCTGAAACGACCGCGCCAATCCCAGGGCCGACCGCGCCGGGGTGGAAAGTGCTGTGATGTCTCGCCCTTCGAACCGTACTCGTCCCGCGTCGGGGCGCAACTCTCCGGACAATTGCGCTATTAGGGTCGTCTTGCCGGCGCCGTTGGGTCCGATAATTGCGTGGATCTCACCTTTCGAAATTTCCAGATGCAGACTGTCCGTGGCCACCAGACTGCCGAAACTTTTGCACAAACCTTGAATTTGCAGCACTGGTTCAGCCATTACGCTTCCCTCTGGAGGCAAACAACGCGTGGATGCCACCTCGGCCGAACAGAACGATAGCGATCAGAATAGGTCCCATGACGATGGCCCAATGTTCGCCGCCATTGGTCACCGCCATCTCCATCCACTCGGGCAAATACTCTTCCAGAAGCAAAAACGCCGTCGCTCCGAGTACGGGGCCAATCAATGTACCCATGCCGCCCATGATTACCATGATCATGATTTCGCCTGAATGGGTCCAGTGCATGACGTCAGGCGAGACAAATTCATTCAGATTGGCAAACAACACGCCCGCCAGTCCGCAAATAGTAGAGGCTATGGTGAAGGCGGCCAGCTTGTATCGGAAGGTGGGAAAACCAACCGCATGCATGCGTTTCTCATTGCTGCGACTGGCCCGGATCACCATGCCAAAACGGCTAAGCACCAGACGGTGCAGGCCAAACAACACCAAGACCAGGATAGTGAAGATCAGATAATAAAATTGTACCGTATCATACATGTCGATCAGGCCGCTGAATTCGCTGCGCATTGAAGACATACCGTCGTCGCCGCCAAATTCCTCCAGACTGATGGCCAGGAAATACAGCATCTGGGCAAAGGCCAGGGTAATCATGATGAAATAGACGCCCGAAGTGCGGAGGCTCAAGGCCCCAAATACTAGACCGATTAGGGCGGCGGCGGCCAAGGCCAAAGGTATCTGCAAAAAGCCGTTATCAATGCCGTAATAACTCAAGACACCCACCGCGTAGGCCCCGATACCCATATAGGCGGCATGTCCAAAACTGACCATGCCGCCATGACCCAGAATTAAGTCCAGACTAACCGCGGCGATGGCAAAAATCATAATACGGGCGATCAGGTCCATATAGAAGGGCTGGTCGAAAATGATGGTCAGCGGTGGCACAATGGCGAATAGCGCCAAGGTCGCAAGGGATAGCCAGATTTGCCGTCTATCCATGTTTCATCCGGTCCTGGCAGGAAACAGGCCTTGAGGACGAACCACCAAGACTGCTGCCATTAGGATATAGATCAGCATGGATGCAAGGGCCGGGCCGGCTGTGTCCGCCGCAGCGTCTGAGACGAACAGCCGCAGCAGAAGGGGTAGGGCAACCCGTCCAACGGTATCCACGATCCCGACCAAGATGGCAGCAATGAAGGCGCCGCGGATGGAGCCAATTCCGCCGATGATAATCACCACAAACGCAAGGATTAAAAGTGGTTCGCCGATGCCGGGCTCCACGGACGTCAACGGGCCTAACAGCATGCCCGCAAGGCCGGCGAAAACCGCGCCCAGGGCAAAGACAAAAGTGAATAGTGACTTGATATTGATGCCCAATGCACCGACCATTTCGTTGTTTGATGCACCCGCACGGATCAACATGCCCAGCCGGGTATGTGCCACAATAGAATAAATGATCCCGGCCACGATCAGACCGACCGCAATAATAATCAGACGAAACACTGGATAGGGTGCACCAGGAAAAATTTCCACATGCCCGGTCAGATATTCCGGCAAGCCGGAATAAATGGAAATTGGCCCCCAAACGATGCGAACGATTTCATTGAAAAACAAAATCAGGCCGAAAGTCGCCAGCACCTGGTCGAGATGATTGCGCTGGTACAATGTGCGCAGTGCGATGATCTCCACCAAGGCACCGATTACGAATGTAGCGGGGATAGCCAGGATAATGCCCAGCAGGAACGATCCGGTCCATCCGATAAACGTCGTCGCCAGGTAGGCTCCGATCATCACCAGGCTGCCGTGGGCCAGGTTGACCATGTCCATGATTCCAAACACCAGCGTCAAGCCGGCAGCGATCAGGAACAGCATGATGCCGAACTGTAGTCCGTTAAAGAATTGCTCAAGCAGCAGCAGCGGATCCATACATTAACCCTTCGTCACCAAGTGCGCTTGCCGATGTGAAAGGGGGCGTCCAAGGACGCCCCCAATCTCAACCGCCGCGACAATCAGACTACCACTTCATGGGGCAG
>CAJWZI010000026.1 GCA_913049615.1 uncultured Alphaproteobacteria bacterium
ACCCAAGTCCTCATATTCAGACGTTTCGCGTTCCTAATCTGAGTGAGATTAATTTTCCAGCGTTGCGTGCTGGTCGCCTGGCACGATTGCAACAAATGATGAAACGTCATGAAATCCCAGTTTGTCTTTTCTATAACCCGGGGAATATCCGATACGCAACGGGCACGGAGGTGATGGGTGTATGGACTGCAACCACATTAGCTAGATATGCAGTGGTGCCCGCAGATGGTTCCCCAGTGATGTTTGAATATATGAACTCTATGCATGTCTCAGAGAAATTTGTTGATGACGTGCGCCCCGCTCCAAATTGGCAGTACAAGGCAACTGCGGGGTTAGCAGCAGCTAATAAGTGGGCCGATGAGATTAAGTCTGTCATGGCTGAACTAGGGTACGCTGGTGAACCACTGGCGGTTGACAAACTTGATGGGTTTGGTTTTATGGCGCTGCAAAATGCCGGTATTACAGTCACGGATCCAAGTCCAGCGACGGTTGATGCGCGTGAAGTAAAAACACCTGAAGAAATTCAATTAATGATTCTTAATGGGGGAGCTGGAGATGCCATGCTAGCGCAGTTCGAGGCGGCAATCCGACCCGGAATTCGGGAGTATGAATTACTGGGAGTGTTGAACAAAGCTTTGTTTGATCACCACGGCGAGTTTATGTTTACCCGTTTGGTTGCTTCCGGCACCAACACCAACCCTTGGATGTCTGAGGCTCATGACAAGGTGATTCAGCCTGGTGATTTGGTTGGTATTGATACTGATGCGAATGTTTATGAAGGCTATGTCGTCGATATTTCCCGGACATTTTTATGTGGTGACATTGCCAGTGAAGGGCAGAAAGAGGCCTACCGAATTGCTTATGATTGTGTGAATGGTATGCGTGAATTGATGAAACCTGGAATGACGTTTGAAGAGTTCGGCCATGCGGCACCAAAATTGCCTTCGGAATATCGGAACGGTCGCTATGGAGCCATGGCCCATCAGGCAGGGTTGGAAGATGAAGGACCTGGAATACCCTACCCTGATGATGACCGCCGAGGGGGATGGGGCGTGTCATTCCCAGATCGTACAATTCAGGAGAATATGGTATTTTGCTTGGAATGCTACGCCGGTAAAGATGGTGCCCCATACGGTGTGAAGCTTGAAGACGAGGTTCTTGTAACCAAAGATGGTGCTGTTGCTTTGAGCACTTATCCTTTCGAAGCTAAATTGCTTGCCTGAATCTGTTTTGTGGAATGGAGCAGACTTTAATCGTGATTTAACAGTTGGACACTAATGACTTCTTCTTTTGAGTAGTCATTAGAACTTAAATGCCAAATACTCAAACGTTGGAAATTTCCGCGTTGTTCAGTGGATCTTCAAACGATTACTTCCGTGTGTGTAAGCAGATCGTTGATGTGCTCAACGAGGAAAGTGGGTTTGTTGCTGTAGGCCACCCGGCAATGGCAGAGCAACATCAACGTGCGGGTCGATTGACAAAGTTTTTCAATCTTGCTGACGATGTCAAATTATCGATGGCTACTACGCAGCACCAACCTGCCAATCGAAACCAATACCGGGGTTATTATCCTGCGCCTGAGATTCGGGGTTTTTTAGACAAGGAGCGATTGGACATTGGGCCCGAACCTGGCTTGTTGGCTCCGAATTTAGAAGGATCAGAAATTCTTAGTGAGTCAAATCCATGGCCATCGACTGAGCCACAGGCTGGTTGGCGATCAGATAGCCTTCAGTATTTTGATGATCTAAGAGAAATTGCTGTTGCATTGCTGGATTCAATTGCCTGTGGTTTAAATTTGGAACGTCGTGATACGGATAATTTATGTCGAGGGCGTAACGGGACACTTCGACTGCTGAACTATCTGCCCCAACCACAGTATCTGCATTCAAATAACGCCCCCGAGATCGTTGATCAAAATAATAGATGGATAGTTGGCATCGAACATGTGGATACCACGACACTGACTTTGCTATGGCAGACGTATCCTGGCCTTCAGATCAAAGGACGAGATGATGTGTGGCGCGATGTTATCCCCCCTAAAGGGGGGCTATCCGTCCATTGTGGAGATCTTTTTACAAAGTTAACTTCAGGTGTGATTAACGGATCAATTCACCGTGTACTTGGAGACGGTACGCATCGAACATCAGTAGGTATGTTTCTTGAGCCTGACTGGGCTACGGTAATTCGACCGCCAAATGTAGATGAAGGATTAAGCTACGCGGAACATTTACTCGGAGTCTTTTCTACACGTAAAAAAGTCCAGGCTAGAAGGTACTAGCACATATGTTTATAAGGCATCATTGAGATGAGTTGCGAATTGTGTGTTCGCCTAACGGTTGAAAACAATGTTTTTCTCAAAGTGCTGTTGTAGGCTTTCGAGTTCATTACCTAGGTTTCTACCCGTACGCTTAGTTACTGGCGGTACTAAGTTTCTAATCTGTTCCAATAATGGAGTAAGCCGGTGTGCAGGTTTGCGATTCGTAAGCCACAACGCTTGACTAGCGCTGGCTGCCAGCAACGTGAGTGATGCTTCCAGGCAGAAAGCTGAGCGAAGGTGCTTTTGGTAGGCAAATACGGACACAGACGCAACATCGTTCTGACCGGCGATTCCACCGCCTTCACTAGACGGTAGGAAACTACGCCTAGCAGCAAGTCGTGCTTCTTCGCCATAACCGATCTGTAGAAAACTGAACATCGCAGTACCGTATGATTCTCCACCCGGTGCAGCTAGATTTGGAGGCAGATGGTCTGCACTGTGCAATTTCATTGTGTGTCGATCGGCGAGTGTGCATAGATCGGCGTAGCGGGCATTAATATCATCTATTGCGGGCGCGGCTTGGGCATTGTGGTAGCCGCCTGTCGAAATTACGCGGCCGAGTCGGTCACTGCCTTTTGGCAAAATATAAACTGGATTATCCGTCACAGCCTGCAATGAAATTTCTGCAGATTCCCGTACGGTGCTGAACGCTTCTTCGGCGGCGGCTAACACGGGGGGCAGTATGCGCCAGGACACCGGTGCCTGATAGGGCAAACGGCCTGTATTAGATGCTTTGTTGAGCCAATAGCGTAGAGAGCGAATCGCTTGTTTCTCATGGCGACTCTGACTGTACCGAAGCAATGAAGCACTGTAAGGTGCGAGTTGTGCCTGGTATGCTTCAATAGACAAGGCGAATACTTGATAGGCTAACGCCAGCCTATTTTTTGTAGCCAGAGCGACATCGCACAGTACTGCAGTTGAGACAGGCGAACCATTTATTCTAGCCATAGGTTCTGCTTCTTCGGTATCTCCACGGGGCATATGACTCATCACATGGGCAAGGGGCAGAATTTCTCCGGCGCCGACCTGCCCGGACAGCGGCACTGTGGGAGTTGGGTTGTCGAGCATCTGTGCAATTCGCTCAGCCTCAATGGATCGAGTTTTTGCATTACCTTCGATGTAGTTCGTGAGGCGTGCAAAAATGATCATTCGTACGACTCGCTCCGGTAGGTTGTCGGGACCAAAGCCACCACCGGGCGGCACAAGATTACGTCGTTGTGCCATCTCCTTCTGTTGTTTTGGGGTCAGGCGTTTTGATGCATGCTGTCCTGCCCCAGACGTTGTGCCATAAATGAAGCGGGAACGGTCGCTGTTCAGGTAAGCCATGAATGATTTACGGGCTTGGTTGATAGATTTCTTGGCCGATTGAGAAATATTTACCGATTCGCCATCAATTGCCACGCGTTTTAGGTTTTCGAGTGTGAAATCCTGCCGGTTATTCAAAGTTACAGTCATGGTTATAGTTTTTGAATTACTAAAAATTGTTAGGCTATGTATTTAGTGAGCACAGAATCGCCATGTTGTATCGCAGATGTCAGGCGGTTGGTGAGTTTCTCAGCACTCTTTCCCAGTTCTCGCTTTTTGCTGACCGGTGGGAAGTCGCGTCTGATCTCTTGCGCAAATTCGTCGAGGTTGGTGGGCACGGCTCTGCTACAAACATCTAATGCATGGCTAGAGACACCTGCCAAAAGCGCCATTACCCGGTCAAATAGAACGGCTACACGAGCTTCATTGCGGCAAGCGATGTATCCCATGGCATTGATGTCATCTTGTTCGGATGCACCTGGTTCTCCAGCACTCAGAAGACTGGGTTCCGCCCAACGTCTCATCTCGTCGATAAAATCTGCTGCAACGAATTCTATGTACGATGTTGTCCGACCAGTCCGAAATGTATCGCCATCCCGGACCAAGCGATCGGGAAGGTGGGATACTGGACCTTTATGTAGCTTGATAATATGTCGTCGTGCAACCTCTGCGAGGTCGACCCAACTCATCGCCATTCCATCTAATGCCTGAGGCAATAGCGAATTGTGATACCCGCCAGTCGAGATTGCTTCGACTTTGCTTCCAGAACCTCGTGGGAAAAATATCGGGTTACTAACCATCGACTGTAAGCTTTCCTCTGAAGTTGTTGACAAGCGTTGGCTGGCTCTAAGCGCCTGCCCTAGGAGTCGCGGAAGAATTCTGTAGCTCACTGGTGCTTGAAATGGACGCCTGTTTTCGTTTTGGGTCCCTTTGAGGAGGGCGGAAAGGTTGTCAATGGCCCGTGCTTCATAGGGGTCCCCCCAGAGTGGCTTTAAACCGGGATCGATATGTTCCAAGGGGGCCTGCATGGCGTCATACGATAAGGCGAAAACCTTCTGTGCGACTATAAGGCGCCGGTTGGCTTCAATAGCTGCGATGCTCCCCATACCGACAGAACAACACGCTGTGTTTCCCCCACTTGCTTGAAGCTGATTCTCACTTGGGCTCGGCATCAGGCGCATTAGATAAAACAAAGGGAGAATCTCACCAGGTGATGTGAGACCACCCGCAGGTATCCGAGGTACGTCACCATCTAGCGCTTTAGCTAGGTCTTGCGCAAATTTCTTGCTGACAGCTGCGCCTCCACGCAGAAATAGGGCCAGAATAGCAAATACCATTGCTCGCACTTTTGTTTCAGGCAAGTAATCGTCACCAAATGACAGGCCGATGAACGGCATGCCGAGTTCTCTTAAACGTTTACGTTCTTTGGCACTGATCTGACGTTTAGCATTAGGCCCATAATCGCTGGTGACGCCATAGATGAATTGCCGCGGATGGTCTTTAACGAATTGTCTGAATTCTGTGTGGGCTCTATGCAAGTTTGCCAGCGCAGGACCCCCAAAACGTACTTTCTCGTGACCGTCTGCTATTCGCTCGAGGTTGCTGAGAGATAAATCCTGAATTTCGTTGAGTAAAACAGTCATTAGTTATTTTTTTCGTAAATTGGTTGTAATACTAAAGCCAAGAAAGCGAATCATGGTAATCAGTACAACTTATCTAGACCGGCGGTACGATCATCTCAATACCGCATCAACTCCGATCAGTTCTTGTTTTCGTTTTGCTACGTATTCTTCGAGTTCTTCCAGGATTGCCGGGTCTAGCGGTGGTTGTTCGTAGTCATTGATTGCCTGTTTCCAGATTGCATTGGCACGTTGTGCTGAGTCCAGGCTACCGGCTTCTTTCCAGGCTTCGAAATTCGTCCAGTCAGAGACAATGGGGGAATAGAACGCACTGTCATAGCGTTCCATCGTGTGGCTGGTGCCAAAATAATGCCCGCCGGGCTGTACCTCCCGCATGGCCTCAATGGCGAGGGTTTCCTCATTGACCACCAGCGGTTCCACGAATTCGGCCATCATCTGCATCATCTCGACATCAATAATCAACTTCTCAAAGGAGGCCACCAGGCCACCTTCTAACCAACCGCCTCCATGTACGATTCTGTTCGCATGACCCATAACGGCCCCCCACAGGGACATCTCACTTTCGTAGGCTGACTGGGCATCGACGGATGTTGATGCATTGGTGTTGCTGGACCGGAAGGGGATCTGGTAGCGCCTACAGAGCTGGCCGGTGATATGGGTGGCTTTGGTCTGTTCTGGGGTACCAAACGCCGGGGACCCAGTGCGCATGTCTACGTTCGAGGTAAAACCACCATAAACCGCAGGCACCCCCGGTCGCACCAACTGTGTCAGGACGATGCCGGCCAGCGCCTCGGCATTCTGCTGGGTAATGGCACCAATGACAGTGACCGGAGCCATGGCACCCGCCAACGTGAAAGGCGTCACAACCACCGGTTGCCCTGCGCGGGCGAGCTCGATCAAACCACCGGCCATGGGCCCGTCTATCAAGCGCGGTGAGTTGGTGTTGATACCGCCACCAATGACCACATGCTGCGGGAGATCTTCGTAATCGATACCAAAAAGAATACTGGCCATGTTCAGACCATCCCGGGCTTTGTTGCTGCCCAATAGGGAAGTGTTGATACATTTATCGGTATAACGAATCTGAGCTAATAGAATGTCAAGATGACGGCTGTTCTCGGGTAAATCGAGTGGTTCAAAGCCCCCACTCGCATAGTGAATAATGTCGTAGGTCTGAAACAGTTTCTTGTAATCACAAAGCTCAGCATACGTTCCCGGCCGACGTCCCCGGTCCAGGTCTGATACAAAAGCCGGTCCCCCGACTCCCGAGAAAGTGATGTGGTTGCCGCCGAGGGTCACCGACTTGTCTGGGTTGCGGGCTTTCTGGACATATTCTGGTGGCACGGTTTTGATAATTTCTTCGACCATCTCGGGATCGAGATAGACCATTTCCTCACTGTCGTCGACTCTTGCACCGCCTTCGCGATAGATTTTTCGAGCTTCTACATCGGTGACTTTCATGCCGAGCTCAGCGAGAACCCGCAACGAAGTCCGATGAATCGATTCGATTTCATCGGCGCTTAAGGGTTCGATGGGCGGCAGAACGTTTCGTATCTTTTTCCAGGGAAGAGATGGTTTTGCTGGTACACCGGCAGTACGTCGCTTTCGGCGGCGGCTTGGTTCGGATTCAACTTGAGAATTAGTCATTGTTTAGCCATTTTAGGAGAGTTGACTGCTAAACGCTTTTCAGCGTTTGCAGGGAGATAGGCTGACGTGTCACGGATTGATCTTCAATAAACTGTTAGCGAAGGACCGCATCAACTCCGATCAGTTCTTGTTTTCGTTTTGCTACGTATTCTTCGAGTTCTTCCAGGATTGCCGGGTCTAGCGGTGGTTGTTCGTAGTCATTGATTGCCTGTTTCCAGATTGCATTGGCACGTTGTGCTGAGTCCAGGCTACCGGCTTCTTTCCAGGCTTCGAAATTCGTCCAGTCAGAGACAATGGGGGAATAGAACGCACTGTCATAGCGTTCCATCGTGTGGCTGGTGCCAAAATAATGCCCGCCGGGCTGTACCTCCCGCATGGCCTCAATGGCGAGGGTTTCCTCATTGACCACCAGCGGTTCCACGAATTCGGCCATCATCTGCATCATCTCGACATCAATAATCAACTTCTCAAAGGAGGCCACCAGGCCACCTTCTAACCAACCGCCTCCATGTACGATTCTGTTCGCATGACCCATAACGGCCCCCCACAGGGACATCTCACTTTCGTAGGCTGACTGGGCATCGACGGATGTTGATGCATTGGTGTTGCTGGACCGGAAGGGGATCTGGTAGCGCCTACAGAGCTGGCCGGTGATATGGGTGGCTTTGGTCTGTTCTGGGGTACCAAACGCCGGGGACCCAGTGCGCATGTCTACGTTCGAGGTAAAACCACCATAAACCGCAGGCACCCCCGGTCGCACCAACTGTGTCAGGACGATGCCGGCCAGCGCCTCGGCATTCTGCTGGGTAATGGCACCAATGACAGTGACCGGAGCCATGGCACCCGCCAACGTGAAAGGCGTCACAACCACCGGTTGCCCTGCGCGGGCGAGCTCGATCAAACCACCGGCCATGGGCCCGTCTATCAAGCGCGGTGAGTTGGTGTTGATACCGCCACCAATGACCACATGCTGCGGGAGATCTTCGTAATCGATACCAAAAAGAATACTGGCCATGTTCAGACCATCCCGGGCTTTGTTGCTGCCCAATAGGGAAGTGTTGATACATTTATCGGTATAACGAATCTGAGCTAATAGAATGTCAAGATGACGGCTGTTCTCGGGTAAATCGAGTGGTTCAAAGCCCCCACTCGCATAGTGAATAATGTCGTAGGTCTGAAACAGTTTCTTGTAATCACAAAGCTCAGCATACGTTCCCGGCCGACGTCCCCGGTCCAGGTCTGATACAAAAGCCGGTCCCCCGACTCCCGAGAAAGTGATGTGGTTGCCGCCGAGGGTCACCGACTTGTCTGGGTTGCGGGCTTTCTGGACATATTCTGGTGGCACGGTTTTGATAATTTCTTCGACCATCTCGGGATCGAGATAGACCATTTCCTCACTGTCGTCGACTCTTGCACCGCCTTCGCGATAGATTTTTCGAGCTTCTACATCGGTGACTTTCATGCCGAGCTCAGCGAGAACCCGCAACGAAGTCCGATGAATCGATTCGATTTCATCGGCGCTTAAGGGTTCGATGGGCGGCAGAACGTTTCGTATCTTTTTCCAGGGAAGAGATGGTTTTGCTGGTACACCGGCAGTACGTCGCTTTCGGCGGCGGCTTGGTTGTAAGTTTACGGTTGAGTCATTCATGGCTTGATGATGTATGAAATTAGTGAGACGAATTTATGATGAGGGACCAACGAGGTCAGTTAAAAATTGACCTAGCCATTTCGCTTGGATTGGGTCGTAGAGATGACCCAACTCATCTTGTTGCTCTTGGGTCTGGGCTCCGGGGCAGCCGTAAGCGGCAAAATCAGAGACCTGCCAACGCTTAAAATTCTCCCGTGTGCATTCGGGATGAAATTGAAACCCAAAAGTTGTCTGTCCGTAACGGAAAGCCTGTGGAAAGTGTTCCGTTTTCGCAAGTAGTGTTGCGCCTTCCGGCACTGAAAAACCATGATAGTGTGCTTCCGTACCATACATTTGGTCCGGAAAAAAGTCGGTAGCCTCATCGGTGAGTGTCAGCGGGTAATAGCCGAATTCATGGATCCCATCAGCATGAGGTGCGACGTCCGCACCCAGTGCGCGGGCGATGATTTGGCCACCCAAACAGAACCCTACCGTCGGAATCTGCCGATCAATGCACTGTTTTGCCCACTGGACCTCTTTCTGTAGCCAAGGATAAAGATCCGTGTGCCAGTCTTTTTCGTGTTCAGGCTTTCCTCCTCCGTAAATGACTGTAATCGCTACCGAGTCGTCAGGCTGATCCAGCCGGTCACCTTGGTCGATATGCCGCCAGTCAAGCTCATAACCGAGTTGGTCTAGTCGAGCTGCAGCGCGGTCCCGGGTTTCGGGTCCATCTGATCCATGAGGAATTAATACGGCTCGTTGTGCCATCGAATGCCCCCTATGATTTGTTACGATTATTTGTATTGTTGGGTCTCCAGAATAATAACCGCGAAACCCTTTATTAAACGGTCGGTAGGGTACACCAATTGCACATTTAGCCCAAGGCCACGACCCGTATATATCGTCAGCCATATGACTTCTATAGACTATCGCTCGTAGGTATTCTTTATAGGTATAGGTACGCGTCCCCCACAGAGGCAAATTCTGATTTAAGGCGATACGGTATGTCGGATAGATCTGATTCATCAACAAGGCGTCGAGGTCGACGAAAGCGGGTAGATACAGCTAATGTCGATGTGATCGATCAGTTACCCTGGGCGCAACCTATCTACACCGACCCCCCCACCGAGCCACTAGACGAAGACGGCCTTGAAGCAGTTCATGATGCGGCGATGCGTATCGTGGAAGAAATTGGAATTGATTTTCTCCATGAGGAGGCCCGTAAAATATTGAAATACGCGGGCTGTGATGTTAGATCAGGTTCTCCGACAGTTCGTATGGATCGAGCATTCGTCATGGCGCAGGTTGAGAAAGCTCCCTCGACCATTACGCTGGAACCGAGAAATCCGCAGCGTAGTATTGTATTTGGTGGAGCCTATGCAGCGTTTGGGCAGGTAGCCAGTCCGCCTAATGTTTCGGATTTGGACGGCGGGCGTCGCACCGGCAACCGAAAAGACTACCAGAACTTATTGCGTCTGGCTCAAAGTTTTAACTGCATTCATTTCACAGGGGGCCACCCTGTTGAACCGGTAGACCTTCACGCATCTACGCGACACCTGGATGCATTATTCGATATGCTAACCCTGACTGATAAGGTGATTCATGCTTACTCTTTGGGTAAAGAACGCATGGAAGATGCCATTGAAATGGTGCGAATTGCTGCAGGGGTCGATGACGAAGCGTTTGATGCAAAGATACGGATGTTCACCAATATCAATTCGTCATCGCCGCTGAAGCATGACTGGCCCATGCTTGATGGTGCAATGCGACTGGCTCGCCGGAATCAGTTGGTGATTGTTACTCCATTTACTTTGTCAGGGGCGATGGCGCCGGTGACGTTGGCGGGGGCATTGGCTCAACAGACTGCTGAAGGACTAGCAGCGATTGCGTTGTTGCAAGTCGTGCGCCCTGGTGCCCCTGTCGCTTATGGTTCTTTTACCTCTAATGTAGACATGAAGTCAGGGGCCCCGGCATTTGGTACGCCGGAATATATGCGCGCCACACAAATCTCCGGTCAGTTGGCGCGGCGATACGAGTTGCCATGGCGGGCATCCAACGCCAATGCCACCAACTGCGTCGATGCCCAGGCCACCTGGGAAAGTGCAGCATCGTTATGGG
>CAJWZI010000027.1 GCA_913049615.1 uncultured Alphaproteobacteria bacterium
CGCTTCCGCGTCTACCCCAAGGACAACAAATCGATCGTAGCAGACGTCGCCAATTTGGCGCGGACGCGGGGGTGGTCGACCTCCCGCTTGTCGGTGGAACCACCGAGGCTGGATGAGGTGTTCCGCAAAATCACCAAATACGAAGACAACCAACCCGGCACCCGCGCGGGGGCTCTGTAATGTCAACAACCTGGGCAGTATTCCGACGGGAATTGAAGAGCTATTTCAACACACCGCTCGCATATATTTTCATCGTCATCTTCCTGTTCCTGACAGGCATCTTCACATTTTATCTAGGTAGTTTTTTCATTCGGGGTCAGGCCGATTTAAAGCCCTTTTTCAATTTTCACCCATGGCTGTATCTTTTTTTGGTTCCTGCCATCGCCATGCGACTCTGGGCGGAAGAGCGAAAATCCGGAGCCATTGAACTGTTGTTAACCTTGCCCGTCTCGCTATGGTCCACCGTATTGGGGAAATTCCTGGCCGCCTGGGTCTTCGTAATTATCGCCCTGTCTCTGACTTTTCCGATGTGGATTACTGTGAATTACCTCGGCCAACCGGATCATGGCGTAATTATCGCATCCTATCTGGGAAGTGTTTTGATGGCAGGTGGCTATCTCGCGATCGGCTCCTGTGTTTCAGCTGCAACGAAAAATCAGGTTATCGCATTTGTTATTTCTGTTGTAGTTTGTTTCCTCTTCACGGTTTCAGGCGCTCCCATTGTGTTAGATTTCTTCGCCGCCTGGGCACCCCAACTGCTATTGGATGCGATCGCCTCTTTCAGCTTCCTGACACACTTCAACGCAATCCAGAATGGCGTAATTGATCTACGCGATCTGATCTATTTCGTTTCGCTGATCTTGCTATGGCTTTTCGCCAACTTGCTGATCGTCGATCTGAAGAAAGCCAGCTAGGAGAAAGGGGCATGAACCGTTCAACCACCACCGTCGTCGCTCTAATTCTCGCTGCTGTGTTGTTCTTTAGCGTCAACATCTTTTCATCCAACATTTTCCGATCCGCCCGTTTGGATCTAACACAAGAGGGATTGTATACCCTGAGCGCCGGTTCGGCGCGGATCCTATCGGAGATACCAGAACCTATCCGCCTACGTTTCTATTTTTCGGAAAAGCTGGCGGTACAGCTGCCCAATATCAAATCCTACGGCCTTCGGGTACGAGAACTGCTGGAGGAGTACGTTATCCGCTCCGATGGCAAGATTAAGCTGGAAATCATCGATCCCCAACCCTTTACCGAGGCCGAGGACGACGCGGTGCGATTTGGCCTACAGGCCGCTCCGCTTGGCACGGGCGAGAATATGTACTTTGGCCTCGTTGCCACGAATACCGTCGACGACCGGCAGGTCATTCCTTTTTTCAACCGAGAAAATGAAGCCTTTCTAGAATATGACATGACCCGGATAATTTATAATTTAAGCGATCCGAGCAAGCCGGTCGTCGGGTTGATTACAGGCCTGGAGATGAATGCAGACGCCTCGCCGATGTTGCGCTTCGGCGGCGGACCGCAACCCTGGGCCATCGTGGCCGCAATCCGTGAATTATTTGACCTGCGGACTATCGACGCCAGCCAAGGCGCGATCCCGAAGGATCTTGATATTCTTTTGATAGCTCATCCCCTGGGCCTAAATGATCAGGCACTGTACGCAATCGACCAGTTCGTCATGGCTGGTGGCCGGGCCCTCATCTTTGTTGACCCTTATTCGGAAGTGACGGCTCGTAGCCGGCGCCGGGGGCAGTCGGCAGGCGAAACCTTCGCCAGTTCAACTATCGATAATTTATTAAAGCCGTGGGGCGTGACCGTCGCCACAGATCATGTGATCGCCGATTATCAAGCAGCTCAACAAGTCAATGCGGGGCAGGGCGCAGGTCAACGCATTGTTCGCTATCTTGTTTGGCTGCAAATAGCGGCAGGAAATTTCAACCCCAACGATGTGGTTACCTCAAATCTTGGACCGATGATATTTGCTAACGCAGGTACAGTGCGTTCCCTGAGCGATTCTAAGACGAAGGTAACGCCACTTATCACCACGTCCAAACAGGCCATGCGCATGGATACCAACATCATCCGATTTGGCCCGGCGCCTGATCGGTTATTAGAGTTGTTCAAGCCTGATGGCGAAACGCATATGATTGCCGCTCGGCTAAGCGGCGCAGTAAATTCGGCGTTTCCTGATGGCCCTCCGAAAAGCAAGGATGGGAAACAGAATAAGAATGCTAAGCCGGATACCGCAAAACACCTGACGAAGAGCAGAAAGGATATCGGCGTCATTGTCGTCGCTGATACGGACTTGTTGCATGATCAATTCTGGTTGCGTAAACAAAATTTGTTCGGCCAAGAATCCATCGTGCCAATTTCAGCGAACGCCGATTTTATAATAAACGCCTTGGATAACCTATCCGGTTCGACAGACCTGATTAGCCTGCGCAGTCGAGGCAAATCTGACCGGCCTTTTACCGTAATTGAGGCCATGCGTCTGGACGCCGAGCGAAAGTTTTTGGCCGAGGAGCGGAAACTGAAAGAAACCCTGCAAAAGGGCAGGGAGCGTATCGCCGAGCTAGAAACCAGAGCAAAGGCCACCGCCGGCAGCCTGCTGACGCCAGACCAGCAACAAGAAATTAAGACCATGCGGGGAGAATTATTCAAGACTCGTAAGCAGTTACGCGATGTGCAGCACAATCTGAATCGGGACATCGAACGTCTTGAGGCAAACATGAAATTCATAAACGTCGGATTGATGCCTCTGGCGGTGGCAGTCATCGCAGCCGTACTGGCAGCCGTCGGCATACGCCGCCGGCGTGCGAGTGCTGTGAGAATTTAAAGAGGGAAAAAATATGAGGGCCAAACCCTTTGCTATTCTTGCAATCGTGACCGCTGTGTCCGTTGCCATCGCGGGTTGGTCAGTTTTTGAACGCAATCAAGCTACCGCATCCGGTCCACCTCCAGGCAGCTTATTCCCCGGCCTGATCAATCAGGTCAACGAAATCGCGCGCATCGACGTGCAAACACCCAAGCTATCCTTTAGCATTGAACGGTCCAGTTCAGAGCAGTGGCAGGTAAAGGAACGCGGTGGCTATCCCGTAAAGTTTGAAACTATCAAACAAGCCGTCGTAGGCATCGCCAACACGCGCTTATTGGAAGCCAAGACCGCCAAGCCGGAATTGCATGACCGACTGTTCCTGAAATCACCTAATGACGGCGGCCGAGGTACCACTATTGTCTTGGCCGATCGCTCGGGCAAATCCATTGCGGCAATCGTCGTTGGCAAGACTAAATCGTCGCCCACAAAATCAGAGGGTGGCATCCATTACGTCCGGCGCCTGGACCAAAACCAAAGCTATCTAGCTTCCGGTCGGGTGGAGGTTTGGGAGACCATCGACCGCTGGCTGGATAATGCCATGCCCACAATCGCACGCCAGCGAGTGCGTGCAGCCACGACCATCCAGGCCAATGGCGCCCGCGCCGGAGTCGCTCGCACCGATCCTAACAGCCGGGATTTCAAAATCACCAATATCCCAAAGGGCATGAAGCCCTTGCATGACACAGCTGGCAATGCCCTGGGTTCCGCCCTGGGCTTCCTGAATTTCGAGGACGTGCAGCCCGCTTCCAAAGTCGATTTTACTGACGCCAACAAGGCTATTTTTAAGACCTTTGACGGCGTTACCATCGAGGTGACCGTGAAAAAGGAAAAGGACGGCTACTGGCTTCAGTTCATGACCCGGTTTGATGCGGCCGACATCATGCTGGACGGCCTGACAACCGAGCAGAAGAAAAAAATGAAAAGTGCCGGAGACGCCAAAGTTGAGGTGGCCAATATTAACCAGCGTTTTAGCCCCTGGGCCTATCGCATCCCCGAATACAAAGCTAAAGATTTCATAACCGGGGCCAACCAGTTGTTGGTCAAGGACGACAGAAAGAGTTAAGGGACGACGAGACATGAGCGAGGAAACACTCTCCTTCCAGACCGAGGTCGCACAACTTCTGAAATTGATGGTCGATTCCGTCTACTCCGACAAGGAGGTGTTTCTACGGGAGTTGATCTCCAATGCATCAGACGCCTGTGACAAGGCACGCTACCTGGCCATCACAGATTCCGGAATCCTGGAAGATGATCCCGATTTCAAGGTCCAAATAAAGGTAGATAAGGCGGCCCGCACTTTGTCCCTATCCGACAACGGCGTCGGCATGAACCGTGATGGCTTAATTAGCGATCTAGGAACCATTGCTCGGTCAGGCACCTCAGCCTTCATGAAGAACCTGAGCGGCGATGAAGCGAAGGACGTACAGATGATCGGCCAGTTCGGCGTCGGCTTCTATTCCGTGTTCATGGTAGCGGACAAGGTTGAAGTCACATCGCGCCGCGCCGGCGAAGAGGAGGCCTGGCTCTGGGCCTCGGACGGTCTAGGGGAGTTCGCCATAGACGAAGCCCAGCGCGAAGGCCGCGGCACCACGGTTCTGATCTACTTAAAAAAGGGCGAGGACTCATGGCTCGAGGAACATCACCTCCAAGGTGTGGTAAAGAAATACTCTGACCACATTGCCTTGCCGATTATGTTGCAGGTCGACGATGGCGAAGAAACCACCGCCAATGAAGCATCCGCTATTTGGAGTCGGCCCAAAAAAGAAATTACCAACGAGCAATACTCCGAATTCTACCACCATGTTGGCCATGTAATGGACGACCCTTGGCTTACCCTGCATTACAAGGCCGAGGGTAAAATCGAATACACGGGCCTGCTGTTTGTGCCGACGCGCCAACCTTTCGATCTATTCGATCCCGCCCGACGTCATGCGGTAAAACTCTATGTCCGCCGGGTTTTCATCACCGACGAGGCAGAAGGGTTGATACCCTCGTATCTGCGTTTTCTGCGAGGCATCGTGGATAGTGAAGATCTGCCGCTGAACATCAGCCGCGAGATGCTGCAGAACAGCCCCTTGATGCGCCACATGAATCAGGCCATTACCCGTAGGGTCCTGAAGGAACTGAAGAAAAAGGCCAAGAAGAAGCCGGAAGCATACGCTGAATTCTGGGATAATTTTGGACCAGTACTGAAAGAAGGCCTTTACGAAGACCAAGATCGCCGGGATGAATTGCTGGAATTGGTGCGTTTTCGCTCAACCTCCGGAAGTGATCTTGTTAGCTTGAATGATTATGTGAGCCGCATGAAGGAAGGCCAGGAAGCAATTTATTACATCACCGGTGACAATTTTGAGACTCTGGAAAATAGTCCGCAACTAGAAGGTTTCCGCGCCCGAGGCGTGGAAGTACTGCTATTGTCCGATCCGGTCGACGATTTTTGGCTGTCAGCAGTGTTCGAACACGACGGCCATGCATTAACGTCAGCCACCCGTGGTGCTACCGATCTATCAAAAATCGGCGAAGAGCCGGAGAAGGATGAAAGCGAGGAAGAGGAAACCACCAAAGATTCGGAGATCGCTACCCTGATCGCCCTGGTCAAACAGACCTTAGGCGAGTCGGTCAAGGATGTGCGCACTTCCGATCGTTTAACCGACAGCGCTGTATGTCTAGTTGCAGACGACGGAGACATGGACATGCGTCTTGAACGCATGTTGAAGGCGCACAAACAGTTGGATACAAAATCGGTCAGGATCCTCGAGATCAACCCTGGGCATGCCCTGATCAAAAACATGGCGACCGCCGCAATTAAAGGCGGCGCCGCAGACGATCTGGCGGATCTGGCACACCTTCTGTTAGACCAAGCCCGCATCATTGAGGGCGAAGCCCTGCCCGACACGGCAGCGTTCAGCCGCCGCATGGCTACGGTCATGACCAAAGCCGCAGGCTGACAAGCGCGGAACAAAGTGGCAATCTAGCTGTCTAGGACTTGCCGTCATTCCTGCGCAGGCAGGAATGAATTTGGACAGCGGGCTGGTAACTCTTGATGAAGGGGCGTCTTAGATGATGTCTGAATTCCTGCCTGCACAGGAATGAAAGGAGAGCGAGGAGATCCCTATGCGTAAATTGACCCAGAGCTACAACCACGGCGCCAGCAAAGCACCGTTGATCGGCCAGACCATTGGCGTTTTTTTCGATCATGCCGTGGACCTATGGGGCAATCGGCAGGCTTTGATCGTGCAGCACCAAAATATCCGCTGGACCTACACCGAACTCAAGAAACAGGTGGATGCATTCGCCGCTGGTCTGCTGGTCCTGGGATTGGAACCAGGGCAACGCATTGGGATCTGGTCACAAAACAATGCAGAATGGGCCGTAACCCAGTTCGCCACGGCTAAAGCCGGTTTAATCCTGGTCAACATTAATCCAGCCTACCGGCTGTCGGAGCTTGAATACGCCTTAAATAAAGTGCAGTGCGCGGCCCTGGTGATCTCACCCAGTTTCAAGACGTCCGACTATGTTCAAATGGTACGCGATCTGGCACCGGAAATCGATAATGGCACACCCGGGCAGCTTAAGGCGGCGAAACTACCCCATCTGCGAACCGTCATCCGAATGGGAGAGGAAGCAACGCCGGGTATGTATAATTTCGCCCAAATTGCGGCCATGGGTGGCGATCAAGAACGGCAAAGCCTAACGGCCCTGTCCCGCGAATTGCAGTTCGATGACGCCATCAATATCCAATTCACTTCTGGCACCACAGGCTTCCCCAAAGGAGCAACCCTGACCCACCACAATATCATCAACAATGGTTATTTCGTGGGTGAGGGTATTCGTATGTCCGAAGACGACAATCTGGCCATCCCTGTGCCCTTGTACCATTGTTTCGGAATGGTCATGGGCAATCTGGCTTGCCTGACCCATGGCGCCACCATGGTCTATCCCGGCGAGGGTTTCGATCCTACCGAGGTACTGCAAGCAATACAGGACGAAAAATGTACCGCTCTTTATGGTGTGCCAACCATGTTCATTGCGGCCTTAGACCATCCAGAATTCAACAGCTTCGACCTTTCCTCCCTGCGTACGGGTATCATGGCCGGTTCCCCCTGCCCCATCGAAGTCATGAAACAGGTCATTGACAAGATGAACATGACCGAGGTGACTATCGCCTACGGCATGACGGAAACATCGCCGGTCAGTTTCCACACGGCCGTAGATGACGAGCTGGAACGTAAGGTGGGTACAGTAGGACACACCATTCCTCACGTGGAATCCAAGATCGTGGATAGCGATGGCCGCATCGTTGCACCGGGCGAGACTGGCGAGATCCTCACGCGCGGCTACAACGTCATGTTGGGTTACTGGGGTGACGAGGAAAAGACTGCCGAAGCCATCGACGCCGCTGGCTGGATGCATACTGGCGATCTGGGCACAATGGACGAATATGGCTATGGTAATGTGGTCGGTCGGATTAAGGATATGGTTATTCGCGGCGGTGAAAACGTCTACCCTCGGGAGATTGAGGAATACCTCTACCGCCATGAAGCAATCCAGGATGTCCAAGTGATCGGCGTGCCAGATGAAAGGTTCGGCGAAGAGCTATGCGCCTGGATCGTGCTGCACGAGGGACAATCAGCGAATGAGCAGGAGATAAAGGAATTCTGCCGGGGTCAGATTGCCCATTACAAAGTGCCCCGCTACATCAAGTTTGTTAGCGAGTTTCCCATGACGGTGACCGGAAAGGTACAGAAGTTCGTCATGCGGGAGCGGATGATCGAGGAGCTCAATCTTGTCGAGGCCAAGACGGCTTAAGCCAAATTCCCAATTCCATTGGCAATAATGTAGAGACCCAGAAATAGCAGCGCCGTGAAAACGACACGGCGGAAGAGTTGTTCTGACAAGAGCTGGCGGATGCGCTGGCCAACTACCATGCCGACCAGGGCAGGGACGAGGGCTGCGGCAGACATTTGTCCTTGATCCAGGGTCAAGAGACTGTTGGCCTCCAAGACCACGCCCAGTGCTAAGGTGGACAAGGTAAATAAAATGCCCATGGCCTGAACCAATTGGTCCCGCGCCAGTCCGATGGCTTGCAGGAACATAACACCCGGCACAACGAAGGAACCGGTCATCCCGGTGAGGATACCGTTGACCGCGCCCGCGACAGGACCCAACCAAACCTCTCGGCTGCTCCTGACGGCCGGACGTATGCCCGCCAAGCTTATCGCTCCATAGGTGGTGATCAACAGGCCCAACAGAGTGGAGAGTAGTGAGAGATCGATGCGTGTCAGAGCAGTCGCCCCTAACCATACCGTCGCCGTGGCCATAAGCATGAACGGCCATAAGCGACGCAGGATCATCAAACCGTGGCCACCCACCAAGGCCTGGTAAAAATTGGTCACGAAAGATGGTACCAGCAATAACGCCATGGCACTGGGAATGTCGATAAGCACGGTCAAAATAGCTAGGCTGACCGTGGGCAGGCCCAAACCAATGACACCCTTTACTGCACCCGCAAGCAAGAAGGTGCTGGCGATGGCAGCGATAGTCAGGGTGTCATACATGACCAGACGCTACACAGATACGGCGCCCGCGACAATTGCTATGGCGGTGCTTCACATCCATGCCAAAGCGGCTGGTTATAAATTAGCTAGCACGTCACTTTCAAGACGGTTTAGATTCTTTTCGCAATCTCCCCGCTCCAAAAGTCCCAAGGGCACCAACAGACGGCTTACACCAAGCTGGCGAAAGGTTTCGAGACTTTCCATTCCGCTCTCGTAGTCGCGCCACAGAGAGGTAATTTCAATACTGTCCGGGTCGCGCTCCGCTGCACTGGCGGCCGCTCGTAGTTTTATCAATATTTCACCTAACTCCCCGGCATTCCGGGCAAAACCAAACCAACCGTCTCCCATAGCGACCGTGCGCCGCAAAGCCGCCATGCTGTGCCCACCGATGATAACAGGTGGATGGGGACGCTGATTAGGTAACGGAAAACTCTTGAAACCGTGCCAATCCAAGAACTGGCTTTGATACTCAACCAAATTGCCGGACCAAACCTTCTTCATTGCGGTGAGATAATCATCAAAACGCTTTCCTCGATTTTCAAATGGTGTGCCCATGGCCTTGAATTCCTCAGCCAGCCAACCGACGCCCAGACCCAGCAGCAACCGGCCCCCTGAGAGATGATCGAGACTGGCAACCTGTTTTGCCAGCAACAATGGATTGCATTGCGGCAGTATATTGATGCCTGTACCCAGGCGCAGCCGCGTGGTATGGGCCGCCACGAAAGAAAGAGTGATCAGTGGATCGGTGAACGGGGTTTCCATAGGCACGCCAATCCTTCCCGTGTTGTTATACGGATAGCGCGAGACGTAGTCCTGGGGGATGGCCACATGCTCGCCGGTCCAGACTGATTCAAAACCCATGGCTTCAATCCTCGCTACCAAAGGCAAAAGGCTCTTGGGCGCGTCGTCCTGCGCCATATTGACGCCAAACAGTCCTATCTTCATCGCTTCATCTCTCGGCAAGCTTAGGGGATCGCAGCTTCGCTCAAGCCACAGTGCTCGCGGACTTTCGCCGTGGGGTCAACGAGAGCAAATCCTTCGAGTATCCCTATCGGCCGCATAGATGTGGGGAGTTTTTGTGTCAATAACATCGCTACGGTGCCAACCAGACCACCGCTAGTACGGTGCTCCGCTGTCGTAACGACAGCGCCGGTCTCCGCAGCTAACCTGGAGCCGCCCATTTGACCTAAACCGGCAATATGGAGGGCCCGCCAGAAATTGCAGCTATTTTGTAATGCTTGGCTTTCCTGGGTTGCAAGCCTGGCCGACACGTGTTGCGTCATGAGGCCTGTTTCATAATCAATTCAGCCTGATCCTCGGGCACATAAGCGTAGGAACCGGGGCGAAAATCATAGCCCAGATCACCAAGCAGGCGCCGCTGACGCGGTGTGCACCGGTCGAGCACATCCCCTGTTACCGCATAATCATAGGGCCGCATAAACAGCTGGCAGTAATTATACAGCAGTGTCTTGCGCGCTCGACCTGAGTTGTTTTTAGATGGCCCATGCCAGAGGGAATGGGAGAAAAGAAAACAATCCCCCGCCTCGCCCATGAGGGGTACGGCGCCTGGCATCTCCGGCGACGGCTGCTTCTCGTCCAGTTCGGGGAACGGGCGCATATGACTGCCGGGAAATACAGTAAAATTAGAAGAATTGGGTTCGGATACATCTGTCAACAGATATAACGCCTTCATGGCCAGAGGCCGGCTGCTTTCTGTGACACGAATTCGGCGTAGACCTTCGCCGCCATCGGTATGCGTGTAGCCAAGAAATTCCGGCGTAGAGGCGCGCACAATGGCTTGCGACATGCTAAATGCCAGATAAGGACCCATGATATCCACCACAAGATCAAAGATACCCGGCCTGTCGATCAAGTCGATGAAACACTGGTGATAGGACAGCAAGTCGCGGCGGTCCATAAAGTTTTCAGGGTCGGGATCGGCATGCTCCACCCACCCATAATGTCCGCGCGGCAAATCGGTAGGCTCCCACCCCGGTTTTGACCGCAAATCATCTACCTGTCCAACATAGAAGGCAACTTCATCGGGATCGAAGGCGCCCTTGACCACAAAGTATCCGTCAATATCCCAGGCCCGCCGTTGGGTCTTTGTCAGATTTTGCACGA
>CAJWZI010000028.1 GCA_913049615.1 uncultured Alphaproteobacteria bacterium
TCAAGTCTTTGACCGGCTTGCCCGTACCTGGACCTATTGGGGATGGAAAGGTGGCTATTTCGATGCCGAGGAGGACGCCGTTGCTTTCTGCGACGAGTTGAGCCACATGCTAGCCCGGCAGATGGCAGCACCTAATTCACCGCAATGGTTCAACACCGGCATGCACTGGGCCTATGGTATCGACGGTCCAAGCCAGGGACATTTTTATGTGGATCATACATCAGGAGACCTGCGGGCCTCCACGTCGGCCTATGAACGTCCTCAGCCTCACGCATGTTTTATCCAATCCGTCGCGGACGATTTGGTCAACGAAGGCGGCATCATGGATCTATGGGTGCGCGAAGCACGGCTGTTCAAATACGGCTCGGGAACGGGGTCTAATTTCTCTGATATCCGGGGCGATAGCGAAGGGCTGTCAGGAGGCGGCAATTCCTCGGGCTTGATGAGTTTTTTGAAAATTGGTGACCGCGCCGCTGGCGCAATAAAGTCGGGCGGCACAACCCGCCGTGCGGCTAAAATGGTGGTGGTGGACGCAGACCATCCCGATATTGACGAGTATGTAAATTGGAAAGTGGTGGAAGAACAGAAGGTAGCCGCACTGGTTGCTGGGTCTCGCATCACCGCCAAAAACCTGCAGGCCGTAATGGCAGCTTGCCAGGAAGGCACTGGGGAGAACGAGCCCACGGACGAACATGATGGGCGGTTTGATCCGTCCAGAAACCCAGCCTTGAAAACGGCACTTCGGGCCGCCCAGGCCGCGATGATCCCAGAAAACTACTGGCGGCGCACAATTGATTTTGCGAAGCAGGGTTATACGGAGATTGAATTCCCTATCTTCGACACTGATTGGGATTCGGATGCCTACCTAACGGTTTCAGGGCAAAATTCAAACAATTCGGTGCGGGTCACGAATGATTTTCTGCGGGCAGTCGAAAACGATAGCGATTGGGAACTTTACCGGCGGACCGACGGCAAGGTGGCACGCACCATCAAGGCCCGTGATTTGTGGGAAAGCATCGGTAATGCAGCCTGGGCCAGCGCTGACCCAGGCCTGCAATATCACTCCACGATCAACGAGTGGCATACCTGTCCTGAAGGAGGCGCGATCAGGGCCTCCAACCCATGTTCCGAATACATGTTTCTGGACGATACAGCCTGCAATCTGGCATCGATTAATTTGGCCACCTTTCTGAAAGAAGACGGATTGTTCGACGTGGACGGCTTCTGCCACGCCACGCGTCTATGGACCATAGTACTTGAGATTTCCGTGATGATGGCGCAATTCCCCTCCAAAGAAATCGCACGACTGTCCTATGATTACCGCACCTTAGGTCTTGGTTATGCCAATATAGGCGGTCTGCTCATGGCTTTGGGGCTGCCCTATGACAGTAAACAGGGCCGCTCGCTGTGCGCTGCAATAACGGCCCTGATGACGGGCACCGCCTATACCACTTCAGCCGAAATGGCCAAGGAAATGGGTCCCTTTGCCCGTTACGCTGAAAACGCACCACACATGCTGCGGGTGATTACGAACCATCGCCGTGCCGCAATTGGTGCGACCAAAAATTTTGATGGTCTGGAAATCATGCCCGTGCCCTTGAAGGCGGCAGATTGTCCAGATTCGGCCCTTGCAGTGGCCGCCGCCAAAGCCTGGGATCTGGCGTTGGAATTAGGTAAAAAATACGGCTACCGAAACGCCCAGGCAACGGTTATCGCCCCAACCGGCACCATTGGCCTGGTCATGGATTGTGATACCACAGGCATTGAACCTGATTTTGCCCTGGTAAAATTCAAGAAACTGGCCGGCGGCGGTTACTTCAAGATAATCAACCGCATGGTGCCAGCTGCTCTGACGGCGTTAGGATACAATCAGTTTCAAATCGACGAGATTGTCAACTACGCGATTGGCCACAGCACTCTTTCCGGAGCGCCTAACATCAACCATGAAGCTCTACGCTCCCATGGTTTTGGCGACGAGGAGCTCGGTAAAGTCGAGGATGCCTTGGAAAGTGCTTTCGACATTCGTTTCGTCTTTAACAAATTCACACTGGGCGAGGATTTTTGCTTTGAGGCATTGGGTTTCAGTAAGGAGCAGATGAACGATTTCTCGTTTGATATGCTAGGCACACTGGGTTTTGAGGAAGGGCAGATCGAGGCTGCCAATGTCTATTGTTGCGGCGCCATGACCTTGGAAGGCGCGCCTCATCTAAAGGATGAGCACCTACCCGTGTTTGACTGCGCCAATCTATGTGGCCGCATCGGCAAGCGTTTTCTGACCGTGGATAGCCACATCCGCATGATGGCGGCCGCGCAACCGTTTATCTCGGGTGCAATCTCCAAGACAATAAATATGCCCAATTCGGCAACTATTGAGGATTGCAAGAAGGCCTATCAGGATTCCTGGCGGCTCGGCCTTAAGGCGAACGCTCTTTACCGGGATGGCTCAAAACTCTCGCAACCGCTTTCGTCCGCCCTGTTTGATAGTCTGAGTGAGGATGGCGAAAAGACGCTCGAAGCAACTCTCGCCGCATCTAGAGTAGAACCCGCTGTTGTAGCTGAAAGGGTAGTAGAGCGCATAATCGCCAAACGACGTAAACTACCCCAACGGCGCAAAGGCTATACGCAAAAGGCCGTTGTGGGAGGTCATAAAGTCTATTTGCGTACCGGTGAATATGAAGATGGCTCCCTAGGCGAAATATTTATCGATATGCACAAGGAGGGCTCCGCCTTCCGTAGCCTGATGGACAGCTTCGCCATCGCTATTTCCCTGGGTCTGCAGCACGGCGTACCGCTGGAGAATTATGTGGACGCCTTTACTTTTACTCGGTTCGAACCTAACGGCATAGTTGAAGGCAACGACGTCATCAAGATGTCTACTTCGGTGTTGGATTATCTATTCCGCGAGTTGGCCGTATCGTACCTCGGCCGCAACGAACTAGCGCATGTAGACCCCGAAGACCTGCGTCCCGATACCTTAGGAACCGGCTTGACCGAGGAAGAAGCGGAGAATGAAGTTAACAAGGAATACCTAGCCGCTGCGGCCCAAAGCGTGGCCTCACGCGGTTATGTCAGGGGCCGCTCCTTGCTTGTCCTGACAGGAGGCAACGACGGCGGCACCGGGACGGCCAACGCAGCTGGCACCGGTACTGGAAAGGTACTCGCCATAAACAATGTAACTGGCAATGGCAAAGGGGCCGCAGTGACATTTGATCCTGACATTAAGGATAAAGTTGATGAACGTCTGGACCGTATCCGCGAGGCACGCATGAAAGGTTATGAGGGAGATGCCTGCGGTGAATGTGGCAACTTCACCCTGCTACGAAACGGCACCTGTTTAAAATGCAACACCTGTGGGGGTACTTCAGGCTGCAGCTAACGCCCCCGCAAGGGCCCCTGCCTATTCTGGGACGGGGCACAGGAGGCTGTAGTAAATGTAGAGTAGCGTAAGAGTCCTCCCTGTTGAGACTCGGGGCGCGGTGTTCACCGCGCCCCCTTTTTTTGTTAATCATGGCTTGGCCACTCGTTTAAGAATTCCCCCAATCCTGATAGGATAATGCAAACAACGAAAATCCCGTCTGAAGGGGCGAGCCGGGCAATAAAAGGTCCGCTGCATGTCTGCTAAATTAATAACATATGGTGGTGCTAGGAGATTTTAGGTTTCCACACCAGGATCGCGGCACGAAATATCAGTATCAGGGTGGACCCGTTGGGTTTTGGCGCGATTGTTAATCACACGGGATGTAATGGAGCAGCGCTTCATGTAAATTTGGCCGCGGACAAGTCAATAGTGAAAGAACTCGCCATTGCAAACAAGGCTCTTTTGGATTTCGAAATCAACCAGACCGAAGGATTAACTTCTACCGCGACCCAACCATCTGAGCAAAATCACCGGACCTAAGTTGATTTAGCCCTACTGCGGCTTTATCGCCTCCGGCACGATGGTCCGTATGTGTATCTCCCTCAGGTGCTTAGCATCCGCAGGCGCCGGTGCGCTCATCATCAGGTCCTGGGCCTGTTGGTTCATGGGGAACATGATCACTTCACGGATATTTGGTTCCTTGGCCAGCAGCATAATTATACGGTCAATGCCAGGGGCAATACCGCCATGTGGCGGGGCGCCAAACTTCAGGGCGCTGAGCATACCGCCGAAGCGATTTTCCACTTCCGCCGGACCGTACCCGGCAATCTCGAATGCCTTGTACATGATCTCCGGCGAATGGTTCCGGATCGCGCCAGAGGCCAATTCGTCGCCATTACAGACGATGTCGTATTGGTAGCCAAGGACGTCCAACGGCGACTTACTTTCCAAGGCTTCCATACCTCCCTGAGGCATGGAAAAGGGATTATGCGAAAAATCGACCTTTTGTTCCGTCTCGTTCCATTCGTACATTGGGTAGTCCACGATCCAACAAAACCGATAGGCATCCTTTTCTATTAAATCTAGGTCATGCCCGACCTTTAGACGGGCAAGGCCGGCCAATTGAGCTGCCTCCACTTCCTTGCCCGCGGAAAAGAATAGACCGTCGCCATCTTTGCAGCCGGTCAATTCCTTCAAATTTGCCATGCGTTGGTCATCCAACCGGTTGGCGATCGGACCTTTGCCATCGCCATCGGCAAAACTAATCCAACCCATGCCGGGGGCGCCCCCTTCCCGAGCCCAATCGTTCATCTTGTCGAAAAAACTACGTGGTTGAGACGCGGCACCTGGCGCAGGTATTGCTCGAACGACGCCGCCATCGGCCACCATCTTGGCAAAAAGTTGGAAGTCTGAGCCGTCGAAAACCAGGGATACGTCAGAGATTTCCATCGGTATACGCAAATCAGGCTTGTCATTACCATACTTAAGTATCGATTCGGTATATGGAATTTGGGGAAACGGCACGGAAGTGACACTGGCACCGTTAGAAAATTCCTCAAACACTCCATGCATGATCGGCTCAACCGCTTCGAATACATCCTTTTGTTCCACAAAACTCATTTCCAAATCCAACTGATAAAATTCACCGGGACTACGGTCGGCCCTGGCATCCTCGTCACGAAAGCAAGGGGCAATTTGGTAATAGCGGTCGAACCCAGCAATCATCGCCAATTGTTTGAACTGTTGAGGAGCCTGTGGCAGAGCATAGAACCGGCCCGGATGTAATCGGCTGGGCACTAGAAAATCGCGAGCGCCCTCGGGTGAGGATGCGGTCAAAATCGGTGTCTGAAAATCGATAAATCCCTGTTCTTCCATGCGCCGTCGGATTGAAGATATGATTTTACTGCGCAGCAGAATGTTTCTGTGCATAGCGGGCCTTCGCAAATCTAGGAAGCGGTAACGCAGCCGAGTTTCCTCAGGGTAGACCTGGTCCCCAAAGACCTGCAACGGCAACTCCTCTGCCGCCGATAGAAGATCCAGTTTTTCCATACGCACCTCGACTTCACCGGTCGGCAAATCCCTGTTGATGGTTTCTTCATCCCGAGCCAACACCACACCTTCAATTCGAATAACGCTCTCTGGTCGCACCACCTCTGCCGCAGCGAAATAATCGTTGTTAGGTTCGATAACGCATTGGGTGATACCGTAGTTGTCCCGCAAATCGATGAACAGCAAGCCGCCATGGTCTCTTTTCCGGTGCACCCAACCGGAAACTCGGGTGGTTTGTCCGACGTCGCACAGGCGCAACGCTCCACAGGTATGACTACGATAAATATGCATGTTTGCGATCCTTGGATAGGCTGTATTTACCGACCAGGCCGTTCCCTCTGGCGGCGGCGCTAAACCGCACAGAATAAGTCTTTGTGTCAAGTCTGTGGACGGGAAGTTCGTGAAAATTTCCACGTAAACATACGTAACGACGAAGCGGCCAAAATTGTGTATAGGTTTGAGCCATGTCACCCCAGCGTATTACTGAACTCATCGACAATGACGAGACATTGACCGGGTTTTGTGCCCAACTGTCCCAATCTCCTTTTATCACAATCGACACGGAATTCATTCGTGACCGCACTTATTGGCCGCGTTTGTGCCTGATCCAGCTCGCTAATCACGATATTGCCCGTGCCATCGACCCACTGGTTGATGGTATCAACCTAACGCCCCTCGCCGATTTGCTGGCAAATTCTAAGGTGATCAAAGTCTTCCACGCCGCGCGTCAGGATGTTGAAATATTTGTACAGCAGAATGGCGTAGTACCGACCCCGTTGTTTGATACGCAAATCGCCGCGATGGTGTGCGGGTTTGGCGATTCCGTAGGCTATGACCGCCTGGTGGAGAAATTCGCTGGCGCTAGGATAGACAAAGGATCCCGTTTCACGGACTGGAGCCGCCGCCCGCTAAGTGGCAAACAAATTGGCTATGCCCTGGACGACGTCACCCATCTGTTGAAGGTTTACGAGGCCTTATGCAGACAACTAGAAAAATCCCAACGCGCCCATTGGCTGGAAGAGGAACTTGGGGTGCTGACTGATAACGCCACTTATGATCAAATTCCAGAAGAAGCCTGGCGCCGCCTTAAATTGCGCAGCCGTAATACCCAATATCTGGGCGTTGCCAAGGAACTAGCCGCCTGGCGAGAACGCGAAGCACAACGGCGAAACATGCCGCGCAGTCATGTCCTGAAGGACGAAGCCATACAGGAACTGGCGGCCGAGATGCCTGGGACTATCAAAAACCTCGCACACCTAAGGGCGGTTCCTAAAGGACTAGCCGAAGGTCCCTTCGGCCAGAAATTGCTGGCCGCCATTCAGGCGGGGAGTACTCTAGCCGCGGAGGATGTTCCCAAGCCCAACGCACAAGTGGTACTTCCGCGTGGTCTTAGCCCACTGATCAGCCTGTTGAAAGTGCTGTTAAAAACAAAATGCGATGCAAACGATGTAGCGCCGAAACTTGTTGCCTCTGTCTCTGATTTAGAGCGGATCGCGTTAGACGACAGAGCCGATGTCGCCGCTCTGCGCGGATGGCGGAAGGAGATCTTTGGTGCGGACGCTTTAGATCTGAAACACGGACGTCTGGCAATGACGGCCAATGGGAAACGGGTTGAATTGATTAGAACCTCTTGAATTGGTACCGTCAAAACAAAGTTTTCCATTTATGTAGGAGATAATTATGACCACGTTACCAAAAATTTTGGGCATTCATCACAGCGCATATCTTTGCCGCGATGCAAAGGAAACCCGCGACTTCTACTGTGACGTTCTAGGCATGCGCATGCGGGCCACCCTTGCCATCGATAAAAGGCCAGGCACGGACGAGGATCTGCGCTACATGCACCTGTTTTTTGAAATGGAAGACGGCAATTATATAGCTTTTTTTGACCTGCCCGATAGCGCCAAGGAAGACTACTTCAGAAATAAGGATGGCATGCAGGAATATCATTTCGCCTTTGAATTAGAAAATTTAGAAGCCCAGAAATATTTCAAAGATAAGCTGGAAAATCTTGGCCTAGCTGTGCGTGGTCCTGTGGATCATGGTTTCGTGACATCTATCTATTTTCATGACCCAAACGGTCTACAAGTAGAGTTTACAGTTCGTTCTGGCCGTCATGAAGTAATATTGGCCGAAGAAGAAGCAAAATCCGAGGACGTCTTGGCGCGCTGGACAGCCGAAACCGCTGCTGTCAAGTCAGAGCGTTTAAATCTGGCAGCAGCTGAATAAATTGTATTGCCCCAGATCAAAGTGACAATGACCAATTTGGTATTGTTGCCGGGTAGATTTTGTAGGGAGTAGGTTATGAACATCGTCAAAGATATTCAGATCCGCCAGATACCGCGTCTGCATACGGAACATTTTGACGTATTGATCGTGGGGGCGGGCATTTCAGGAATCGATGCGGCTTACCACATGCAAAAGGAATGTCGAGGCAAGAGCTTCGTCTTGCTGGAGACCCAAGAGACATTTGGCGGCACCTGGACCACTCACAAATACCCCGGCATCCGCTCGGACAGCGACTTGTTCACTTTTGGCTACGGCTGGAAACCTTGGGAAGGCCCGCTAATAGCAACGGCAGATGAAATACTCAAATATCTGGATGAAGCCTTAGATGAACAAGACATCCGTAAGCATATCCGTTATCACCACAAAGTGACGGATGCCAGTTGGTCCAACGAGGATAAACAATGGATCCTAACCGTGACTGACATAGACAGCGGCGATGTGCTGACGTTCACGGGCAATTTTCTGTGGATGTGCCAAGGTTATTACCGACATTCGGAAGGACACACCCCGAATTTTCCTGGTATGAAGCGTTTCAAAGGGCATATCGTGCACCCACAAACTTGGCCGGAAGATTTGGATTATAAGGACAAGGAGGTGTTGGTAATAGGCTCCGGCGCCACAGCGGCCACCTTGATCCCGGCTATGGCAGACGCCACCAAGCACATAACAATGCTACAACGCTCGCCAACCTATTTTTTTGCTTTGCCAAACCGCAGTATTGCCCGCGATATGCTGCGCAAGATCAACGTCTCGCGGGAGTGGACCCATGACATCGTGCGCAACGATATACTGATAAACCAAAAAACCGTAACGCGCAGGTCTTTCGAGGATTCAGAGGCGCTCAAGAACGAGTTGATCGCCGGCGCCCGATTGCACTTAGGTCCTGATTTCGATGTGAACAAGCACTTTACACCCAGTTACCGGCCTTGGCGGCAACGTCTGGCCGTACTGCCTGACGGCGACCTGTTTCAAAGCATCCGCAAGGGTAAAGCATCAGTGGTCACCGATCACATTAAAACTTTTACAGAAGATGGGATATTGCTGCAATCTGGGGCAAAATTGAAGGCGGACATCATCGTTACCGCGACCGGTTTTAATATGAGCGCCATGGGTGATGTGGTATTCAAAGTGGAGGGCAGGACGGTGGATTTCTCAAAGAGCTGGGGACACCGTACAATTCAATTCTCCGATATACCGAATATGGCCTGGGTCTTTGGCTACCTTCGGGCCAGTTGGACCCTGCGTGCGGACCTTGTCTCGGGTTATGTCTGCCGCCTGCTCAACTACATGGAAAAACATGGTTATTCTATGGTGACACCTCGCTTGCGAGAACAGGACAAGCAAATGGAGCCACTACCATTTATCACAGAGCAGAACTTCAATGCCGGCTATATAATGCGCAAAATCCATCTGATGCCTCGGCAGGGAGACAAGGAACCTTGGGTCCACAGACAGGATTATTTTGCCGAAAAGAATACAATACCCGTCGCCGACCTCGAGGACGGCACCCTGATCTACGAATAATCACCAAATTAGTTGCGTAGAATATTCTAGAATGCCAAGTTTTCGGTTCCCGTACTTCATAGTATTCTAGCTCTACGCCGGATCAATAAAATCGTTATTCGGGGGTGGTCAAATGATCCGCGAGACAATGTGGGTAACGTGCTAGAAGCGCCCTATGTTAATCCGGGCTTGCCGGTAGATCTCCCGCCCGGTAATTCTGACCCAAAGGATTAACCTGACTAGGAAGGAATAAACTATGGACGTGGCAGGCAAAAAGGCTGTCATTTTTGGCGGCACATCTGGAATTGGATTGGCTGCGGCCAAACAACTGGCCGCACTAGGATGCAGTGTCTCCGCGGTCAGCCGCAATCCGGATCGGGCCGGAGACATACCTCATGGAGTTACACGAAAGAAATGTGATGTTTTAGATCGGGATGCCATGGCGGTCTTGTTCCAAGAATGCGCACCCATAGATATTTTGGTCAGTGCCGCGACTGGCGGATCCCGCGCGATTGGCCCGTTCCTTAGTATGGACATGGACGGCTATCAGGCCTCTTTCGACAAGCTTTGGGGTTATGCCAATGTCGTCCGTTATGGCGCAGAACATTTAGCAGCGGACGGCAACATCGTGTTGGTAAGCGGTACACCGGCCCGCAAGTGCAAACCTGGGCAGGTTTCACTGTCGTCTGTCGGCGCCGGGGTAGAGGCTCTGGTTCGCGCTGTAGCGCCGGAATTGGCACCCCGCCGCATAAACGTGGTGTCACCTGGTGTTATCGACACACCTATGGTTCCCATGCAGGGTGGGGAAAGGGAAGCATTTTATACGAAAGCGACGGCCGGCAATGTTATCCCCCGAGCGGGCTCAGCGGACGAAGTGGCCCAAGCCATCGTATTCATGGTACAGAATGAGTTTGTCACCGGAAGCACCATCGATGTAGACGGCGGTTGGATGTTGTCCTAGGAAGAGGCGCCGGAAACAATATCGTAGCTTCTATCGAAGCTACGCGCGAGGGCGGTTAGTCGCTTGACTGTAGATTCGCCGACCAAATCCTCTTTATCGGGCCCTAGATGCAAACGGATGTTACCGGCATCCATACTCAGACGATAGTCACCGAGC
>CAJWZI010000029.1 GCA_913049615.1 uncultured Alphaproteobacteria bacterium
CCGCAGCGATTATTTACATCATCGGCATTCCGTGGTTACGCACAGCTGCTTTTGGAATTTCGGTCGTGGGTTTAGTGATGGTTAGCTGGCCTATATGGCCTTTGTCTTGCGGTTAACGGCCTTACAACTGGCTTCTATTCGTTACGAATACGCCCAGCTAAAACATGCTCCATTACCATCGCATCAAACCTAGTTAGCGTAGTATCGAAAACAAAGAGCATAATGGCGCCCTAACGTCGAGTAAGGAACACATATTCCAATAGCATTTTTTGGGTGCAGGCAGTTGGGGATATTTTTCAATTCGTCCTTGGCAGAATTTTGACCCTCCAATTTGACTACGATGGAAAGGCGGCCCATGAAAATCCTACAACCACCGGGCTGGCTCAGACCCAAGGGATTTAGCAACGGCATTGCCGCCCGTGGCGAAATGGTTTTTGTCGCCGGCATCGTCGGTTGGAATTCGCAAGAACAATTTGAAACTGATGATTTCGTGGGTCAGGCGCGGCAGTGTTTCGCCAATATCACTGCCGTTTTGGCCGAGGCTGACGCAAAACCTGAGCACGTGGTGCGCCTGACCTGGTACGTCAATAACCGCGACGAATATCTCAATGCGGGGAAAGCCCTAGGGGCGGCGTATCGTGAATTCTTCGGCAAGCATTACCCGGTTATGGCCGTCATCGGCGTCGAAGGCTTTGTTGCAGAGCGCGCGAAGATGGAAATGGAAGCAACCGCAGTTATCCCCGACTAAGAGCTATTTAGTCCTAATTTAATATTGTTTGGTCACCAAACAATATTAAGATATAGTCATTTCGGCAATACTGGAGGACAGCGTGAAGACAATACTTTCGCTTACCATCAACGGCGTCGAACGTGATGATGTGGTCCCCGACAATATGTTACTGGTCGATTACCTTCGGGAAAAGGCCGGCTTGACCGGCACAAAAATTGGCTGCGATGGCGGCGAATGCGGCGCCTGTACGGTTTTGATAGATGGCCGACCTCGTCATGCTTGCCTGACCCTTTCGGCCACCTGCAACGGTGCGTCAGTCGAAACCGTGGACGGTCTGTCACGGGACGGTCGCCTGACTGCGTTACAACGTGGCTTCAATGAAAAACTCGGATCGCAATGCGGATTTTGCACACCAGGCATGATCATGGCTGCGGAAGGCTTGTTGCGCCGAATACCCGACCCGGAAGAGGATGAAATCCGTCAGGCTCTTGCAGCTAATATTTGTCGCTGCACGGGATATGTAAAAATTATCGAGGCGGTTCAGTTCGCCGCGACCGAAATTAGAAATGGGGAAATTGCATCATGAACGACATGGTTAACCCGCAGATCGTTCAAACTATTGGCATTCCTCAGCCACTGGTGGATGGCCCCGAAAAGGCTACCGGAAAGGCCATGTTCGCCGCCGATTTCGACACGACAGAAACCCTGGTCGGACGCATTCTCCGCAGCCCCTTGGCCCACGCCAAAATAACCGCCTTGGACATATCGAAGGCTGAAGCCCTGCCCGGGGTTCTAGCCGTAGTGACAGAGGCGGACTGCAGCGACAATTATGGTGTTTTGCCTATAGCCATGAATGAATGGGCCCTCGCGCGTAGTCGTGTCCGCTACAAGGGCGAACCGGTAGCAGCAGTGGCCGCTATTGACGTAGCGACGGCGCAAAAGGCCTTAGATTTAATTGAGGTCACATACGAGGAACTACCGGCCTATTTTACTGCAGCTCAGGCGCGCTCCAAAGATGCAATTCTCCTGCACGACAACAAGCCAGGTAATATCGAACGGGAGGTGGAATTCGATCTAGGCGAAGTTGACGAGGGCATGGCAGCAGCCGACCTTGTACGCGAGATTGAAGTTCAATGCGCCGAAGTTTGCCAGGCGCAGATGGAGCCGCACGCTGCCTTTGCTGAATGGGATGCCGACCGCCAGCGTCTGACCATCCGGCCGTCGACCCAAGTACCCTACTACGTACACAAGATGCTGGCACGGACAATGGGCATTTCTGATTCCCATATCCGCGTGATCAAGCCGCATATCGGCGGCGGCTTTGGAGCTCGCACGGAAACCTTGCAAAGCGATCTGATTGCCGCCCTTTTAGCCCGCAAGGCCAAGAGTACGGTGAAAGTGGTGTTGAGCCGGGAAGAGACCTTTCTCACGCATCGCGGCCGGCCGGAGACCCAAATCAAAATGAAAGTGGGTATGAACAAAGACGGCACCATCACAGCTGTAGATTTCAAGGCCGTGCAACGGGGTGGTGCTTACAGTGGCTATGGCATCGTAACCATTCTTTATGCGGGCTCTATGATCTATGGCATCTATGATATTACTTCAGCACGTTTTCGCGGCCATCGAGTCCTGACCAATACGCCCCCCTGCGGAGCCTTTCGGGGCCACGGCACGGTGAAAACCCGTTTTGCCTTCGAAAACCTGATCGACGCCATGGCCATAGAATTGGGGTTAGATCCGTTCACCGTTCGCCGGGCAAATTTGCTGGTAGCACCAACGATGACCGAGAATGACCTATTGGTGAATAGTTATGGCCTAGACCAGTGTCTTGATTGGGCCGAGGAGGCCAGCAGTTGGAAGGAACGCAGAGGCAAACTGGGCCCAAACAAAGGGCTAGGCATGGCTTGTTCCCACTATATCTCCGGCGCCTCCAAGCCCAAGCACTGGACCGGAGAGCCTCATGCCACGATCCATCTGCGTGTGGATTGGGATGGCGGCATCACCCTGCTGACCGGCGCTGCGGAAATTGGTCAGGGCTCATCCACTGTGATTGCCCAGTGCGCCGCCGAAACACTGGGCGTGGACATGGGGCGTATCCGCGTCATTGCCTCCGATAGCGCCGTCACGCCCAAGGATAACGGCAGTTACTCGAGTCGGGTCACCTTTATGGTGGGCAATGCCTCCATCGACGCGGCTCAAAATCTCAAGGCTAAACTGGTAGACGCCGCCGCCCGCAAGTTGGAAATTGCGCCTGAGGATGTAGAATGTTTGGGTGAACTTTATCGCGGCGGCCAGCAGGACCAGGGTCTGACCTTCGACGAGGTGGTAGCTGCCGCCTTGGAAGGCGAAGGCACTATTACAGTCAAGGGAAACTATGACACTATCCCGGAATCCTGGGGCGGTAGAAAATATAGGGGCGCCGCCATCGGCGGCACCATGGCCTTCAGCTACGCTGCACAGGTCGTTGAGGTTACTGTTGATCCTCACACCGCTGCAATCACAGTCGACAAGGTCTGGGTCGCTCATGATTGTGGCAAAGCACTTAATCCTCTTGCGGTTGAGGGCCAGGTTCAGGGATCCGTTTGGATGGGTATGGGACAGGCAATGTCGGAGGAGACTAAATTCCACGACGGACTGCCCATTGCTGCCAACATGCTCGATTATCGTGTTCCGACAATTATGGAGTCGCCGCCTATTGACGTCGGCATCATCGAGGCCTCCGATCCACACGGGCCTTTTGGAGCTAAGGAAGCGGGCGAAGGTTCATTAAGCAGTTTCCTACCCGCCCTGACTAACGCCGTTGCCGATGCAGTGGGCGTCCGAGCTACTGAACTACCCCTGACGCCAGACCGGTTAATGGAATTACTGGAGAAGAAGGCTCGCTTTGACAATACCGCAGCGGCGGTTGGGAAGGTGGCCTGATGGAACTCATGCCCGATATTGATCTGCACCATCCCACTACAGTAGAGGATGCCATTAGTGCCCACGCCTCCAGCGTTGCTAGCCGGTATCTGGCTGGTGGAAGCGATATGCTGGTCAATATCCGCCGTGGCATCGAACAACCCGATAGCCTGGTTTATCTAAACGGTATTTCGGCGATGCACGGTATTCTGGATAATGGTGACGGTATCACAATCGGTGGCGCTACGGTGTTGCGCGAGATAGCTGAGAGCGAAGTCTTGCGGCAATGTTTCACCGCGGTGGCAATAGCGGCCGGCGAGGTTGCCGGTCCCAGTCACCGGGAATATGGCACCTTAGGCGGCAATCTGTGCCTGGACACCCGTTGTATTTATTACAACCAAAGTGAATGGTGGCGGTCGGCGAACGATTATTGTCTTAAACATCGCGGCGAGATCTGCCATGTGGCGCCAGGAGGAAAACGCTGTTTTGCGACCTTTTCAGGCGACCTGGCGCCGGCCTTGTTGTTGTTCGACGCCGAAGTCGAACTGGCTGGCACCAACGGACGCAGACGCATTCCTTTGGCGCAATTGTATCGTAATGACGGCATGGATCATCTGACCCTAGTCAAGGGTGAATTGCTGGTCGCCGTGCATTTGCCCAATCCGCCGGAATACATCGCTACCGGATATGCCAAATCCCGGGTCCGTGGTTCCATCGACTTTCCCCTGGCAGGCGTCGCCGTGCGTATGGCAGTTGTTGCTGGCAAAATTACGGACCTGCGGGTGGGCCTCACGGGTGTCTCACCCCTGCCCTTTTTGGCCAAGGATATGGATAAATTTGTCGGCCAAGATGTGGACAGGGCCTGTCTGGAAGACCTACGCGATCGCGTTCGTGCCCAAGCTAAAGCCATGAAGACCAGCATGACCCCGCCCCATTACCGTAGACGGGTGGCTGGTGGACTGGCACAAAAACTAGCTGAATCGATACTATAACAAATCCTAACAGTACCGAGGCACCAAGCAGCGAAAAACGATTTTACCCATCAGCAACCTCCACCCGCGGGTACTAATTTCCTTGCCCGCAAACATCAGTGCGCAGTTCTGACGGAAGATCGCCTCCTTGCCTTCCTTCTAATCAACTGGATGGTTCTAAACAATCTAATCCGTATTCAAATACAGGCTCACCGTGCCCTTAAACTCGGATGGTGGACAAAATCACCCGGTTTGATGCCCAGTTCACGGCTCAGTCCACCATTGATTTCCAGAACAGCAAGTGCCGTCACCTTTGGCACAATTGGCACCAAGGAACGAGGCTGGGCGTTGTGATGCACATGCACGACACGTCCATCAGCCTCCAAGAACAAAATATCCAGGGGGATAAGAGTATCTTTCATCCAAAAACTTTTCAGTCCCAGGTTTGGGAAAATGAATAACATACCCACATTTCGCGGCATTTCCCGCCGGTGCATCAAACCCTGCTGGCGTGCCTTCGATGTGACAGCCAATTCGACCGTGAAGACATGCTTACCCTCGGCGGTGACGATAGTGGCTTTATCCATTAAGCCGTCCGCAGCGGTCTGAAACCACAAAAGATAAGTAACCACTGGCAGCAAAATAGAAAACCTCATAAAGAACCTCGATCAGACTCAATTTCTAAGCAATGAAATACAGTTGGGCAAAGGTAGGTGACATACACACGAAACTCCGGCCAACATTGATAGCCTCGGGAATATCTGGAGTTCCTATGGCAAGTAGCCAAAGCGACCCATCTGTTCATGATGATCCGCCGTCACCTTGTCGACCTGAGCTTCTGAAAGCATGCTACGCCAAATGCCAACCTTACCTGATCGGAAGAATTGTTTTGAATGCTGACTGCGTTCGCGAAAACCATCTCTCCGCTCTTGTCCCTGAAGAACCTTGAATGAGGAAAATCGAATTGCCTTTTCCAACCGCGCTTTTGAAGGGCTCAGGCCCAGAAATGCTGCAATACGGGCAAAGGTCTGCTTCGATTTTCCGGCCATATCCTCGTAGCGAACGTGTATCAGGCTATCATTATCCTCAGCCGTCCAGGATTGGACATGTTGCGACCAGGTGCCGTAGAATTCGAAAGCATTGATTTTGCTATTGCCCGTACCTGCCTCGGGATCGGCCAGCATCTCGATAGCCTCATCAAGACTAATCCCATAATGATCCGACATTGACATCACCATATCGAGCGGGTTGCGAAGCACGTATATGCCACCCACTGTATGTTCCATGGTCACCGTCGGCACGCCAAAGGCCTCACCCAATAAATTATGGGTTTTTGCGAAAACCGAGTCGGAATGGGCTTTTGTAAATGCTTTGTGAACCAGTGGCCGCAATTTAGCGACGTCCGCCATAGACATCTTGCTCAGATCGGATACGCCACCTGCATTGTGGTACCAGTAAGCCTGAGAATCCCCAAGGCAGAATTGATCCAACTGATTAATATTTGCCGGTTTTTCGGGATCACGAAGAAGATTGTGCAAATAAGAGCGTAGCCAGGTGTTGCCTGATTTCGGGTAGGAAGCTAGCCATATGATGCCGCCCATGAAAATTACTCAGCTATGATTGACAGGCGGCGCAGACGCCGCTCAATTCAATAGTTTCAGCGGCAATTGCGAAACCCATCCGCCCTACCAGGCTGTCGATGGCGCCGTCCAGTTGCCCGTCACGAACTTCTACCGCCGTGCCACAGTCTTGGCAAATAAGAAAATGCGCGGCTTGGCGTGCCCCGTCATGACCGCCCGGGTGACCGCAGCCGATGAAAGCCTGCAGACTGTCTAGACGATGAACAAATCGCTGCCGGCACAGGAAATCCAACGTCCGATAGATCGTTGGCGGAGCAACGCGACCGCGCTCGTCCTGGAGCATGGCAAGCAGGTCATAGGCACCAACCGGTGAATGCCCGCGCCAAATTAATTCCAACACCTGCCGCCTCAAAGGCGTTAAACGCTCTCCGCGCTGGGCGCAAATTGCCTCAGCCGCATCCAAGGCCGCAATGATACAATTGGCATGATCATGTTCCGGCGCCGTAAAAGGATTTGCCACCCTGTTCGTCTTCATACAGGCTCCTCCCTCTTACAAAATTTCCGTAGAGAACCAGCCTGCAAGGGCAGGGAACACAGAAACATAAACGTCGCGGCCGCTACAATCGCCGCACCGGCCGGCAAATCCCACCAATAAGATGCCGCCAGGCCAAAAATGACCGACAGACCCGCACACAACGCAGCAGCAACAGCCATTCCTTCTGGATTTGACGATAGGCGTCGCGCCGTAGCCGCCGGAATGATCAACAGCGAGATCACCAGCAATATACCGACGACTTTCATGCCGACGGCTATCACCACCGCCATTAAAAGCGTGAACAAGATCTTCATAGTCGCCGTGGCCACGCCTTCAACTCGTGCCAAATCTTCATTAACAGTCGACGCTAACATGGGGCGCCAAAAACATAAGCCACTGCCCACGACCAGGATCACCAGGCCAAAAATGACCAACAAATCAGTATCATTCAACGCTAGAATATCCCCGAACAGATAACTCATGAGGTCAACCCTCCGGCCTTCCACCAACGCCAGAGCCAAGAGACCAAGCGCCAGCGAGGCGTGTGCTAAGACACCGAGCAGGGTGTCCGACGCGATCAATTGACCACGGTCCAGCAACAGAAAACCGCTAGCCATGGCAAGGCAAAGTAAAGCAATGCCCAGATCCGGCGGCCAACCCAGCAACAAAGCCAAAGCGACGCCCAACAAGGCCGAATGCGCCAAGGCGGCTCCAAAATAAATCATGCCCCGCCAGATCACAAAACATCCCAAGGGTCCTGCGACTCCGGCTACTCCCAAGCCGCCCAAGAAGGCACGAAGCATAAAATCCTCAATCATGGAGGAATTCACCGCCGAAATCTTGACTGTCGGCTGCGTGATCGTGCAAGCCATGTTCATGCAGTTCCGAAAGGGCTACCACCCCACCGTCAGTATCGTGGCCATGGTCATGATGATGATGATACAACGCTAGTTGGTCCGCCACGGTCGCTCCAAACAGAGCTCGAAACTCTGGCTCGCCGACGATACTTTCCGGGCGCCCTGTGCAACAGACGTGATGATTTAGGCAAACAACACGGTCCGTCGCAGCCATGACTACGTGCAGATCGTGGGAAATCAGCAGTATACCGCAATCATAAGAATCTCGGATATTTTCAATGAGTTGATAAAGTTGTGCCTGCCCTGCCACATCGACACCACTCATGGGTTCATCCAGGACCAACAAATCGGGTCGGCGTAGCAGCGCGCGCGCCAACATAGCCCGATGCAATTCACCACCTGAGAGCCGCGCCATGGGGCTTTGCAAACGGCCTGACAAGCCGACCTCCGATACAACAGCGGATAATTCTGCACCATCGCCCACTCCACCCAAAGTTAGAAACCGGCGCAATGTTATAGGCATAGCCGAATCAATCGCCATCGACTGTGGTACGTAACCATGGCGCAGATGTTCTGCCCGCCAGACCCGACCACTGTCCGGTCGCAACAGTCCCAAAAGAATTTTTGCTAATGTCGACTTCCCTGACCCATTCAGGCCAATTAAGGTAACGATCTCACCCCTATTCAAAGTTATATCGACGCCGTCCAAGATCTGTCGTCTAGCAAACGACACGCTAACTCCCTCGGCAACTACTAGGCGAGCTTGGTCCGGACCTTCGCTGCTCGGATCATGTGGGTGGGTCTCAAATTTCATAATGTTATGTTATATCATTAGAAAATGAATTGAAATCAATTCGTTGCCTATACCCTGGTTGGTAAGCGAAACATCTTCCTAAATTTGGTGAAGGGGAAAATTAGGTGCGCTCTATTCTAGTGATCCGACCGGTGGATAATTGTATCTCGTAGACCGGTATCGTATTCTAACCCGGCCACCGTCAATATTAACGCATCTGGATAACTACTTAATATCATTGTCTTACGGTGCAAGGCTCGCCAGACACTTTCATTTTTGAGGCCCGTGGCATCCGATGCGTGTACCACGCCATTACCGATGTGAAAATGGTCCCCATGTGGCTGCGGAATGGACGAAACGAGGAAACTGCCGTCACCTTGTGCCGTCGACGTTGTTGGCGAGTGGGTTAGCTCCTGAAGCAAAGTCAAGGTCTTCAATTGCAACTTGTTTAGACGCAGGGGGTTTTTCTTCGGGGACATGGTCCTCTCCTATCTCTCCTGCATAGGCATCAAATTTTTCCTTAGCAAGGTTTTGTTAAAGATTGCCAACAAAGTTTAATGCCATGAATTCCAACTCACCTGAAAGTACCGGACTAGGATTCTGTGACAGATAGGTATGACCTTGTCTGGTAAGTATTTGATAACATGGGAAATAAGACTGGTCTGCGCATGTTCTAGTAAGCAAACTTTACTAGTTCTTTTACTTTGTCTCACGCCCAACCGTTGACCGCGGAATTCTCTCGGCCTAGCTTTCGCACCTGAGCTTGGGTCGGGTGTAATAGGAATTCCATGTCAACCGTTGGGCAAAATCGACGGATCGCGGACAACGCGATCCCCTCCCTGGACAAACTGCTCCGCCATGAGATACTGGCACAATTGATTGAAAGGCATGGCAGATCATTGGTCGTTGAAGAATCCCGTGCCGAGCTCGACCATCAACGGGCGCTTATCCTCCAAGGAAAAATTGACACCACAAATACCGAGCACCTAACCCAACGCATAGAAGCTAGAGTAGGTGCCACTTTGCAGATGTCCCTGCAACCAGTCTTTAATCTGACTGGTACTGTTCTGCACACTAATCTGGGTCGGGCGCCGCTAGCCGAGGAAGCCATAGAGGCCATGACTGCCGTGGCGCGCGGCAGCGCCAACCTAGAATTCGACCTTTTGAAAGGCAAACGCGGAGATCGGGATGACCATGTCGAGGATTGGCTATGCCGATTGACGGGAGCAGAGGCCGCCACGGTTGTCAATAACAACGCCGCTGCTGTTCTATTGATGCTGAATACCCTGGCCAATCGCAAGGAAGTGCCGGTCTCACGCGGCGAATTAATTGAAATCGGCGGTTCCTTTCGCATGCCTGAAATCATGCGCCGAGCCGGCTGCCGATTAGTGGAAGTGGGCACCACCAACCGTACCCATTTGAGCGATTTCGCCGGGTCAATTTCTCAACGTACAGGCACCTTGCTGAAAGTTCACACCTCAAACTACGTTGTGCAGGGCTTCACAGCAGACGTAGCGGACGGTGCCCTAGCCAAACTGGCCCGTGACCATAATTTGCCCTATATCGTCGATCTGGGCAGCGGCGCACTGATAAACATGGAGGTCCTCGGCCTGCCCCACGAAACCACCGTGCAGGAAACATTGGCTAATGGCGCCGATCTGGTCAGCTTTTCCGGAG
>CAJWZI010000030.1 GCA_913049615.1 uncultured Alphaproteobacteria bacterium
GTGATTAATTAGATAGTAACAGTATCGGCCATTATCGGCGGTGCCCATACCCGGAGTATTTGCCTGCCCTCATCGGCAGCACTTTCGCCGAACCCTCCGTATCCAGATACGCGGTTCTGGGACAAACTACCGCTAAGTCTGCGGCAGGTTTCTTGACCGGAAAAGTCCGGCAACCTCCGCGGTAGGTTGCCATTTGAACTCCGGGCGGCAGCGGACAGCCATATTTCTTGGCGACGACAGGAACGATGGGTTAGAAAGCGTTTCCTGAAGCGCGGACTCACTTGGGTTCGCAGATTTCCAAATGGAGAAGATGGATGGCGGGACCACTTGATGGAGTGCGGATTTTAGACCTGACCACGGTGGGTTATGGTCCCTATGCCTGCCAAATTTTGGGTGATTATGGCGCCGAGATCATCAAAGTTGAATCTAAGGAAGGCGACATCACGCGCGGTATAGCACCTTTCCGCAATGCTGGCATGGGACCATTTTTTCTGATGGCGAACCGAAATAAGCGTTGCATCGTGCTTGACTTGAAGACTGACGATGGGCGGAAAGCCTGTCTGAAACTAGTAGAAAAGTCAGCCGCATTGGTCACCTCTATTCGGCCTGCGGCCATGGAGCGCCTCGGTCTAGGCTATGAAGATTGCCGGACGGCGAACCCGGACATCGTCTATGGTGCCCTGGTGGGTTTTGGCCAGTCAGGCCCCTATGCCAAACGCCCCGCGTACGATGACATCATCCAAGGTGTATCGGGCATGGCGGACATGCAGGGTGGGCGCGAAGGGCCACCACAGTTTATCAACGCCGCTGTCTGCGACAAGATCTGCAGTCAGGTGGCTGTCCACGCTATTATCGCCGCCTTGTTCAGCCGCTTGAAGACCGGTAAGGGGCAATTGGTCGAGGTGCCAATGTATGAATCCATGGTAGGCTTCAACCTTGTGGAACATCAGGCAGGGGAGACCTTCGAGCCACCCTTGGGACCGGCAGGTTATGAACGCTCCATGGTCGAATACCGCCGGCCTTTCGCCACGACTGACGGCTATGTTTGTGTCCTGCCATACAATACCAAACAATGGCAGTCGTTTTTGGTCGCTATGGGGCGGGAGGATCTGGGGAATGACGTCAGGGTCACCGATCCCAAAACCCGCAGCGAAAAAATAGGAGAACTTTATGAACTGGTAGCGGCATTGGTGCGCGATTGGAAGACCGACGACCTGTTAGCCGCCCTTGAAAAGGCCGATGTTCCTTATGGTAAGGCGACACCCATGGGTGAGCTGGCCGACGATCCCCATTTGCAGGCAGTTGGACTGTTCCGATCGTACAATCATCCCACGGAAGGCATGATTAGACTGACCGTGCCTCCAGTGAAATTCTCCAAGACACCTGCGGAAATCCACTCCTTGCCTGTGGCCTTGGGCGAAAACAGTGTAGAAATTCTTCGCGAGGCCGGTTATTCCGATCCAGAAATATCGGAACTCATGGGAAAGGGCGTTAGTGTTGACGGTCGATTGTCGCAACATCCGCCCAGATCGTCAGCTACATCCTAGGGGCCTCTAACGCGTCGGTACGGGTTTTTCGCCGCGATAGTCGTAGAAGCCTCGTTCAGCCTTACGGCCTATCCAGCCAGCTTCGACGTATTTCACCAGCAAAGGGCAGGGGCGGTATTTAGAGTCGGCCAATCCTTCGTAGAGTACCTGCATGATAGATAGACAGGTGTCCAGGCCGATGAAGTCAGCCAGTTCCAGCGGGCCCATACGATGATTGGCGCCCAGACGCATGGAGCTGTCGATACCTTCCACGGTGCCCACGCCTTCGTATAGAGTGTAGACCGCCTCGTTAACCATGGGCATAAGAATACGGTTTACGATAAAGGCGGGAAAATCTTCTGAGTTAGTGGGAACCTTGCCCGCTTTTAACACCACTTCGCGCACTTTATTGAAGGTTTCTTCATCCGTCGCGATGCCACGAATCAGCTCCACTAGTTCCATGACTGGCACCGGGTTCATGAAATGCATGCCCATAAACTTCTCCGGTCGACCGGAGACGGAGGCCAGGCGGGTGATGGAAATGGACGAGGTATTAGTGCAGATCAGAGCGTCCGAGTTAAGGACTTCGCCAAGATCCGACAAGATCTCTCTCTTTATATCCTCGTCCTCCGTGGCGGCTTCCACCACTAATTCTGCATGGGCCAGTTCCGGAAGGCCGGCCACGGTCTGAATACGAGCAAGGGCATCCGTGGCCTCCACCTGTTCCAGGTGGCCGCGGCTAACCTGCCGGCTAAGATTGTTTCCGATTGCCTTCAGCGCCTTTTGCATCTGTGAATTAGAGGTGTCGGTTAACAGGATGTCGTATCCGGCGACGGCCAGAACATGGGCAATTCCGTTGCCCATCTGACCCGCGCCAATAATTCCAATAGTCTGGATCATTACTTAACCCTTGATAAGCAGGGGGGCACCGCTCTTTTCCCCCTCAATGGATGTTGCACCAAATGATTAGCAGGGAAATTTAGTATCGTGTCCCCTATCTACTTTATGCCGGTGGCAGCTTCTTAAGCTCTTCTTCCATTTCTGGTACAGCCTTGAACAGGTCAGCTACCAAGCCGTAATCGGCAACCTGGAAGATCGGTGCTTCCCCGTCCTTATTGATGGCGACAATCACTTTGCTGTCTTTCATGCCGGCTAAATGCTGAATGGCGCCGGAGATGCCCACGGCGATATACAGCTCAGGGGCGACCACCTTGCCAGTCTGGCCCACCTGGTAGTCGTTGGGAACAAAGCCCGCATCTACCGCAGCGCGGGAGGCTCCCACCGCGGCGCCAAGTTGGTCGGCGACAGCTTCGATGATCGGGAAGTTATCGCCCGACTGCATTCCACGACCGCCGGAAATGATAATCTTGGCGGCGGTTAGTTCGGGCCGCTCGGTTTTGGACAGCGCTTCACCCACAAAGCTGGAGATGCCCGGATCTCCAGCGCTGTCTATGGTTTTGACGCTGGCGGAGCCACCCGTCGCTTCGGCCTTGTCAAAACCTGTGGCGCGCACGGTGATTACCTTGATGGCGTCCGAGGATTGAACGGTTGCCATTGCATTGCCGGCGTAGATCGGTCGGACAAAGGTATCTGGCCCCTCGATGCTTGAAATTTCTGAAATTTGGCTCACATCCAGCAAGGCCGCGACGCGAGGCATGAAATTCTTGCCTACGGTGTTGGCCACGGCCAGCACGGCGTCATAATTTTTAGCTATGGTCAATACAAGGTCGGCCATGGGTTCGGCAACCATGTTGGCATATTCCGAGGCATCAGCGACCAGCACCTTGGTGACGCCGGCGACTTGCGCAGCGGCCTCGCCCACGGTGCCACAGCCGCTCCCAGCGACCAGGATGTCCACGTCGCTTCCCAGCTGTTTGGCGGCAGTCACGACGGACAGGGTCGCAGGTTTTAGCTCCGCGTTATCGTGTTCTGCAATGACCAGAGTGCCCATTAGATTACTCCCACTTCGTTACGCAATTTGCTAATCAGCTCGGCGACATCCTCGACGATTACACCTGCCTGACGCTGAGGCGGGTCCTCGACCTTAAGCACGGTCAAACGTGGCGTTGTGTCAATCGTCAGATCTTCAGGGGTTTTTTCATCAATGGGTTTCTTTTTTGCCTTCATGATGTTCGGCAGGGAGGCGTACCGTGGCTCGTTCAGGCGTAGGTCTGTGGTTACCACCATAGGTAAATTCAGTTTTACGGTCTGTAGACCACCGTCGATCTCGCGTGTCACATTTGCGGAACCGTCGCCCAATTCGATCTCGGAGGCAAAAGTGCCTTGAGGCCATCCCAGCAAAGCCGCCAGCATTTGGCCGGTCTGGTTGCAATCATCATCAATGGCCTGCTTGCCCAGGATCACCAAGCCGGGTTGCTCTTCCACAACTATAGCCTTAAGAATTTTGGCCACATGCAGGGGTTCGAGGGCATCCTCAGTTTTGACTAGAACACCTCGGTCGGCGCCCATGGCCAGCGCAGTGCGAATAGTTTCCTGGCATTGCTGCACGCCGATGGAAACGGCGATGACTTCCTCCGCTTGTCCAGCCTCCTTCATGCGCAGGGCCTCCTCGATGGCGATCTCGTCGAACGGATTCATCGACATTTTTACATTGGCCAGATCAACCCCGGTCTGGTCTCCCTTGACCCGAATCTTTACGTTGTAATCAACCACGCGTTTGACGGCGACGAGAACTTTCATCAGCTGCCTCTTCTTATAGGGAAAGGTATTTGGTTCCTCCCGTTGCACGGCATCCCATTCCCGTGCGCCGGACGACCGTATTACCGCGGCCACCAATTCATGCAGCGCTGCAAAATAGTGAAGGCGCAAACGTGAGTCAACGCGACAAAGTCCGGCCGCGGCAATAAGGTCAGGATGCCGAGGCTAAGGTAAAAAAAGCGCCTCGCAAGGTGGATTTGTAGATAGAAATTCTAGCAGATTTCCATCCGGATCTCGGAAATAGACTGATTGGCCCCAGACACCATCGGCTGCCCAGCGCGGTGTCGGTCCTTCGACAATAGAAATCCCGGCCTCGGTTAAATGCTCGACAGCCTCCTCAATTGTGCCGTCCCATCGAAAGCATACATCCTGGGTTCCCGCCCCCAGGGTCTCGGCCACCAGATAGGCCGGCTCGTCCAAGTACTGTAAATTAATTACCGCGCCGCCAAGCTGTATCGGGAGAACGGGTATCTTGCCCGAACGGAAACGTTCCAGATACCTTGGCGTGCCCCCAAGAGTGTCGCAGTAAAAACTTATGGAACGCTCCATGTCCGAGGCCATGACAACCGCGTGGTCTATGGTGCGGATTTTAAGGGTCATCGTCATCTCCGGCTTGACGGGCGGTGGCTCGGCCGCTGTTATTTGCGTATTGACAGGGAGTATATCATGTCTGAAATCGAATATTTTTACTCTACCCATTCTGTGTTTGCCTATTTGGGATCTGCCCGCTTCATGGAGATTGTCCGAGCTGCTGGCCGCAAAATCGTGCACAGGCCTATTGATCTTAATCAAACGGTACCGGCGGTGGGGTCTTTGCCCTTCCGACAGCGCAGCCCGAAGCATGTGGCCTACTTTTTTCGACGGGAAATAGACCGTTGGGCAGAGGAGCGCGGCGTACCAGTGATGAAGGGGTTTCCCCAATACCACCACAACGATATGGCCATGTGTAACGGCATGATTGTCGCGGGTGTGGAGCAAGACGTCTGTATGGATCAGTTGGCCCATGCCATGTTAAGCGCCCATTGGCAGGACGATGCGGACTTAGCGGATCTAGACACGTTAGTGCGATTGGCGGAAGGCGTTGATATTGACCCTGGGCCATTGCTGAGTGCTGCACTATCCGAACCGAATCAGGTAGCGTATCGCGCTAACACGGAAGAGGCGATTGAGCGTTCCGTGTTCGGCTCGCCAACATATTTTGTCGATGATGATATGTTCTATGGCCAGGACCGTCTCGAGATGGTGGAACGTGCCTTGCGTAAACCTTATGCGCCGGAGGCTAAGGTTTGATGTGGAGGCGTTTAGGAAGAGGTTCGGTGTCCGCCATATCGGAGGCTGAAGCAGCGCGTCTGACAGCCAAGAATTCCGCCGATATTCGCGCCACCTTGGAATTTTTGCTGATCACTTTGATCTGGCGATCCCTTTGGGATGCTGGGCTGGATTACCGACCTCCTGGTGGACGATGAAACCATTGTATTTAACAGAACAATCGGCACTCGCGTCGGCTAGGGTCATCGCACAGATGATTCTGCCGTGTCGGATCACGGCAAGGAAATGTTTGCCACCTACGGGAGAAGTCCAAAGGCTGTGGCACATATGGTCACGCTAGGCTATGCGCTTGTCCAATGGTTGGATAGTGGGCGGTTGAACTAGGGAGAGGCAGGTATGCACACAATTCAAACTGTTACGGTCCAGGATAGCGAAATGGAGGTTTTTTTGTTTATGCCGCAAGGTGAAGGTCCGCATCCCGGTCTAATCCTTGCCCAGCATATTCCGGTAGGGCATACAGGCCTTGAGAACGATGAATTCACACTAAGAACTGCCGAACGTTATGCGCTGAATGGTTTTGCCGTGGCCGCACCGTTTATTTTTCACTGGTGGCCCAAGGAAGAAACCATTGAAGTGAAACGGGAGGATTTTCGCGACGATTGGACGGTCAAAGATCTGGCTGCTACGTACGACTTGTTGGCCGGGCGGAACAAAGTGGATGGGGACCGCATTGGCGTTGTTGGTCATTGCTGGGGCGGCCGAGTTTCCTGGCTTGGTGCATGTCACAACCCGAAACTGGCAGCTTGTGTAATGTTCTACGGTGGTCGTGTGAAACTAGCCATGGGTCCAGGGACCCCGCCGGCCATTGATCTAGCAGGGCAAATAAAATGCCCTGTCGCTGGATATTTCGGTGCCCTGGATCAGAATCCCTCTCCGGAAGACGTCGCAGATATTTCGGCAGCTTTAGATGCTGCTGGTGTGGCTCACGAGTTTCATAGTTACGAGGGCGCTAACCACGGTTTTCAGATGTTTGGTAATCCGGAACGCTATCAAGCTGAGGCCAGCGAAGATGCCTGGAAAAAGGCATTGGATTTCTTGAAGAGGAATCTCATTTAACGGTTGGCGCCAGGCACCCAAAGGATGTCCGTGGCACCGTCGTCATTAGCATGGCGGGCCAGTTGAAATAGGTGATCCGAAAGGCGGTTTAGATAGCGCAAGGCTGGTTGATTGACCTCTGTTTTCTGAGCTAAGGTCGAGGCCTGACGCTCCGCTCGGCGGGCCACTGTGCGGGCCAAGTGTAGGTGAGCCGCGAGAGCGCTACCGCCCGGCAGAATAAATGAATCTAGGGTAGCCAAATTTTCTCCTAAGGCGTCGATCTCCTGCTCCAGTCGTTCGACTTGGGCGTCTACCATTCTCAATGGCGGATATTTTGGGTTTTCCACGATGGGCGTGGCTAGATCTGCCCCTAGATCGAATAGATCATTTTGTATGCGGGATAACATCTCCTCAATCGTTCCTGCTGTGTGCAGGCGAGCCAAACCAATCACGGAGTTCAATTCGTCCACATCGCCATAAGCGGCGACGCGCAGATCGTTCTTTGGCACGCGGCTGCCATCGGATAAGGACGTCTCGCCGCTGTCGCCACCGCGCGTGTAGATTTTCGTCAATTTGACCATAGCTTCGTCTCACCGTGATTGACCAAGAAGATCTACAGCATAAAGGTACCAATGGCGAGCTGCGGCACAATACGCCTGCGCTTCCGATTGTTCCTCCATTTTTTGATCCTTTCAGCTCCAGATAAAACCTTGCGCCAAACTGCTTCTTCCAATCGAGCCCCCTTTTTTCCTCAACAACAATGAATTGGTATCCCCATTTATGGCCCGTTCAAACTGGCCGAAAATGCCTTTAGTCCCTATCCTAATATTTTTCCCTACGGAGGTTAACGATGTTGGATAGTGCCACCGCTGGTGAGATCAAGGATGCGGTTGATGCTGGTTTTGACGAACAAGTGGATTTTACAGCTGAATTGGTCAAGTTTCCTTCACGTCGTGGTCGGGAGCATACAGCGCAAGATTTCATGGCCCTTGCCATGCGGGATCAAGGCTTGGCAGTCGATCGCTGGCAAATCGATGTGAAGCAGCTGATGCATTTGCCAGGATATTCTCCTATCTATGTGGACTATGACAACGCTTTCAATGTGGTTGGTACCCATAGAGACGAAAGCGGTAAGGGTCGATCGTTAATATTGAATGGACATATCGATGTGGTGCCAGAGGGCCCAGCAGAAATGTGGTCCTCACCACCTTACCAGCCTCGAGTTGAGGGCGACTGGATGTATGGTCGGGGTTCCGGCGACATGAAGGCCGGTCTAGCGGGTGCAATGTACGCTCTCAAGGCACTGGACCGGATTGGTGTTAAGCCGGCAGCGGACGTTTTTTTACAGTCCGTGGTGGAAGAGGAATGTACAGGCAATGGAGCCTTGGCTTGTCTGGCGCGTGGTTATCGGGCTGATGCCGCCCTTATCCCTGAACCTATGGGCGATTGTCTGGTTCGGGCGCAACTTGGCGTTATGTGGTTGCAAATCAAGGTGCAGGGAATTCCTGTTCATGTGGCTTATGCCGGAAGTGGCTCCAATGCAATTGAGGCCGCCTATGTGTTGATCCAGGGCTTGAAGGAGCTTGAGAAGAAGTGGAACACAGAGAGGATAGATCAACCGCTATATGCCGATCATGATCATCCCATCAATTTCAATGTGGGCAAAATTCAGGGGGGCGATTGGGCATCGTCTGTACCCTCGTGGTGTGTGTTTGATCTTAGGGTGGCGGTCTATCCTGGCGATGATCTGAATTCCCGCCGGGCCGAATTAGAGGCTTGCATCCGGGATGCGGCTTCACAAGACGCCTTCCTGCGTAATGCTCCGCCACAGGTTAAATACAATGGCTTCCTAGCTGAAGGATATGTTCTAAAAGATGCAGACGAAGCTGAGAACTCCTTGGGCTGGGCCCATCAAGAAGCTTACGGCCAGGAATTACGGGCTGAAGTAACAACGGCAACCACCGATGCTCGCTTTTTTGGCCTATATGCGGATACGCCTGGACTAGTCTATGGCCCCTTGTCGGAAGGTATACACGGCTTTGACGAGCGGGTCAGTTTGGAGTCCGTTCGCCAAAATACGCAAGCGATAGCCCTGTTTATAGCCGAGTGGTGCGGCTTGGCGGTGAAATGAAAATTGAGTCGGGAAAAAGATTTAGATGCGTGCTGTTAATGGCATTCAAAAAGTAATCCGTGCCCGACGAACTGGTCCGTGATGCCGTTAGCCCGGAGGGCATGCCAGTAGGTTGCAGCATTGATAGCGATGACCGGTTTGCCCATTTTTTCTTCCATTTCTAAAGCTAGGCTAACCATCGAAAGATTTGTGCCAACTTGGACAATAGCGTCGATGTCGTCACTATCCATCTCAAGCAAATGCTGGCGTAAAGTCTCGGCCTGAACTTCGGCGATAGCAATAGGACTGTTACACCGCAGGCCTACGAATCTAGCCACAGTAAAACCGCAATCCTCGAAAAACCGAGTTACATTCACATCGGAAATAGGCATGTATGGCGAGATTACTGCGATGCGCTTGGCACTCGATAAATTCAGAGCAGCCTCACAAGCAAAGGATCCTGCTGATACAGGGACCCCGGCATACTGAGAAAGGTCATTCATACGCTTTTCCGAGGCGTCCCTGCCATCCCAGAACATCAGGGCGGACATTCCCATGATTAGGTAGTCGGGGGCGAGGGTCTTACATCGGTCAACGGTCGCATATAACTCCCCTCCAATTGCTTCAATCAAGGAGAGGAAATCTTCATCGTTATGGACAGGCATGTTGGGTACGAAAATTCGCCCGAAATGATTGGTAACGCCCTCGGGCCGCAATGCCTCCATATCTGGTTGCACGATGGTGTTAGTGGAGGGGGCTACAACGGCAAATTTGCAGCGCCAGCCTAGAGCATCTTGTGACATTCTTCGGTCCTATAATTTGTGATAATTAGTTTAATTTAGTCCAATCCAGTGAGTAACATTAATCGTATGGGTCAGGGCGTTGGAGTATGGCTAGGAGCATTGCTTTTATACGGTAATTGTCGACCTAAGTACTTATTTGGATTATCTGTTGCTGGATCTCCTTCGGGACTGCCACAGTAAGCTATCATGTTTTGAAACGTGGGGCGTCTAGCATACTTCTCATAACAGCATTATCACAAAGAATGTGGCAGAATGGTTGTAACGATCAGCAGAATAGGCGTCCGTCTTGTCATGCAGGGATTATGGAAAAGAGCGGATTAATGTGGGAATCTACAGAATTTTGCAGTTTAGCTAACCCTTGAACACCTTGGCTTTTTGCTGCAAATTGACTGAAAATTATTGAATTAAAATTGGCATTATGATTTGATAAATTATTATCTATTTTATAATTC
>CAJWZI010000031.1 GCA_913049615.1 uncultured Alphaproteobacteria bacterium
GGTAAAAAGGGCTCGAATAGGGGTGCGAAATTTGTTAACAACCGCAGTTTTCTGGGATATGCTTCCCTTTTGGAGATATAAATGCGGCATATGACATTAGTCGGATTTCTGCAGGCGCAGAATTGTTCGCACTTTGCGGCTTCCTGGCGGCATCCGCAATCGCGCACCGATTTTACCACCCCTGAATTCTATGCCCATATTGCGCGCGTCTTGGAAGAAGGAAAGTTTCATCTAGCTTTTTTCGATGATCGCCTGGGCATGCCGGAATATTCGGGAGGTAATTTTGCCGATGCCGTTAAACATGGTATCCGCTGCGTCAAAATGGATCCGATTGCCACAATGATGCCCATGGCGATGGCGACTAACCGGCTTGGCTTGGGCGCCACCATGTCGACTACATATTATGAACCTTTCCATGTGGCGCGCATATTCGCGACACTCGATTTGATGACACATGGCCGTATCGCCTGGAATATTGTGACCTCGCTGAACGATACCGAAGCGCAGAATATGGGCCGCGAGGGTACCATCGAGCATGATCTACGTTACGATCGGGCAGATGAATTTGTAGAAATCGTGTTGGGTCATTGGGACAGTTGGCAGGATGACGCACTCATTGTCGATAAATCGACTAACCTGTTTGCCGATCCGTCCAAGGTGAGCCGGCTGAATCATAAGGGCAAATATTTTTCCTCCCGTGGACCCTTTACGGTGCCGCGTTCTGAACAGGGCCATCCGGTGCTGATCCAGGCTGGACAAAGCGGGCGCGGCCAACGTTTTGCGGCGCAATGGGCCGAATTAGTTTTCGTGGGCTATCCTAACCTTGAATTTGGTACCAAGGCATACTCCAGCCTGAAAGCGCAGGCGGTAGAAGTAGGCCGTGATCCGGGATCCATGCGCATCGCACATCTGATCGCGCCTGTCGTCGCTGCCACCAAGGCGGAAGCAGAAGACAAACGCGCGGAACTGGAAAAGCTACCGATCGAAGAGGATTCCTTGATGCTGCTTTCCGAAGCATTGAATTTCGATTTTGCCAGCAAGCCAATGGACGAGCCGCTTAGCGATGAGGATCTGGCATCCATGTCTGGGCTACAGACATTCCGCGATAATGTGATCGCCGGTAGCGGCAAGAGTAATCCCAGCATCCGCGACTTTGTCGAAATTACCCAGCGCGGCCGCCTCTCGCGGCCAGTAGTTGGCGGCCCCAAGGAAGTCGCCGATTATATGGAGGAATACTTCACCACGCCGGCCTGCGATGGTTTTGTCATCGCAGCTACATACGTGCCGGGAACCTACGAGGATTTTGTCAAATTTGTAGTCCCGGAGTTGCAACGGCGCGGTCTGTTCCATAATGATTACGAAGGCAAGACATTGCGTGAAAATCTTGGGGTCCGACGCCCACAGGTTGGCGATTGGCGCTCGCGGATGCAGTAGGCATCCACGGCTATGTGTCGGTGCCTATCGGGCAACCGGCTGGAAAGGAGACGAGGATGAGCGAATCTTTACGGATGATGGCGACCACGGGTTTGTTGGGTTATGGCTTTGACGAAGAAGCCTTCCGTCATGGCATGGAGATGGACCTTGATTTCATAGCTGCTGATGGAGGTTCCATGGACCCAGGGCCCCATTATTTGGGTGCAGGCGTGCCTTTTGTCAGTCGTAAGTCAATCAAGCGCGATATCGGGCTGATGTTAGAGGGAGCATTAGAAAAAGGTATTCCAATGTTGATCGGTTCGGCAGGTGGCAGTGGCAGCTCGCCGCAGGTCGATCTAGTTCGTGAGGTTGTCGAGGAGATCGCGGCCGAACGGGGCTACCATTTTAAGATGGCGGTGATCAAGGCTGATCAATCCAAGGACTATCTGCACGCTAAGCAACGCGCGGGTAAGATCGAACCGCTGGGTCCGATTGACGAGATGACGCCTGAAAATATCGACCAAACCCACCAAGTGGTCGCTATGATGGGGGTCGAACCGTTTCAAGAGGCATTAAAAGCTGGCGCGCAGGTAGTATTAGCGGGGCGCGCCACAGATGCTTCGATCTATTCGGCAATTCCCTTGATGCACGGTTATGATCCAGGCTTGGTTTGGCATTTATCAAAAATCATCGAATGTGCTGGCGCCGTTATAGTGCCGAAGACCGGTGAGGGCTGTGTGGTGGGAACTCTGAACAGAGATCATTTTCTGGTTGCCCCAGGCCATCCTGGCAGCCGCTGCACGAGGATGAGCATTGCCGCCCACACACTGTACGAAAATCCTAGTCCCTATCATCTCGAAGAGCCGGATGGCACGGTGGTGACGTTGGATTCGGTTTACGAACAATATGACGATCGCACGGTGAAGGTCTCGGGTAGCCGTTTCGAACGATCAAACCGTTATACAGTGAAACTGGAAGGGGTGCGCGAGGCTGGTTTTCGCACGGTGTTTATCGCCGGTGCTCGCGATCCAGGCTTGATCACGATCATCGACGATTATATTGAGGCATGCCGCCAACGAGTGCGGCGGGAGGTGGCTATACTGGGCATAGGGGCGGAGGAGTATAAACTCGCTATCCACGTTTATGGCAAATCAGGCACCATGGCATCGCGGGAGCCGGTCAAGGATGCACTGCCCCATGAAATTGGCATTTTGGCTGAAGTCTTGGCCGATGATGAGGAAGTCAGCAAGGCAGTGATGGCAAAGGCTCGCTTAGCCCTATTGCATTCCGATTTTGAGGGCCGCAAATGCATATCGGGTAATCTTGCCATTCCGTTTTCTCCGTCCGATATTCCGGTAGGACCGACGTATGAATTCAACATGTGGCATATAATGGAAATAGACGATCCGCTGGAACCCTTTCCGATGGATTTGGTGGATGTGTGACGATGGCCAACCTGTCCGAATTGACTAGTGTTTTGCGTTCGAAAAACGCGGGTGCGTTGCTCTGTACCCTTGATTTGATGTTTGACGATCAGGCGACTTATGAGCGAGTGCGTGACTGCGGTGCGATAAATTCCGAACGGATTGCCTCACTGTATAATGTTTCGCAGAACCAGGTCTCGATCATCCCGTATGACGTCGCCTACGCGATCAAGATTACTGTGCCAAGATTGGTTCCCTCCGGCAGTTTCGGCGATACCGATATCTACGGCGCCCAGCAGCATGGACCGCTTCTTGACATTCAAATTCCGGATTGAACCATGACCTGAGACTCGATCTTCGCGAATGTTCAAATAGTTGATATAATAAAAGCGGACTCTGCAGCGAAGTAAAATGAATTTGCCAATCACGAAAGCGAGGGAGAGTTAAGATGCGCAATATTTCCTATGATAATATCACTGAAACTGTCGTTCGCGCTTATTCTGGCGGCGAGGATGCGAGGACCAAGGAAATCGTCACCTCGCTGATCCAGCGGCTCCACGATTTTGTTCGCGAAGTCGAATTGACACCAAAGGAATGGGAGGCCGCCATAGGTTTCCTGACGCGCGCGGCGTCGATAACGGACGAGGAACGCAACGAGTTCATATTGCTGTCAGACCTCTTCGGCGTTTCGGGATTGGTCGATCTTGCAGACGGACGTCATGATGAAGGGGCTTCGATGACTACTGTGATGGGACCCTTCTATGTGCCAGGAACACCGGAGTTGCCGAATGGCGCGGACTTAACGGGCGACAATGATGGAGAACGCATTGTCGTATATGGGCAAGTGCGCAAAACTGACGATACGCCGATCAATGGCGCCAAAATTGAGGTCTGGCAGAATGCACCGAATGGTCTTTATGCGGTTCAGGACACCAGTCAGGCGGAACATAATTTGCGCGGTACTCTGCGCGCCGACGAGAATGGCAACTATATGTTTGCCACGGCAAAACCAATTTCCTATCAGGTGCCAGAGGACGGGGCGGGCGGAGAACTCGTTCGTGCCTTCGGTCGCCACTGTTGGCGTCCGGCGCATATCCACATTATGGTCACTGCCGATGGAAGCAAACGGCACATCAGCCAGATCTTCGATGTTGACGATCCATACATTGACGAGGACTCGGTCTTTGGTGTGCGTTCCGACCTAGCTGTCCCGTACGACCAGCAACCAAGCGAAGAGGAACTTGCGCGTTTTGCCGATATACAACGGCCTTTCAATATTACCAATGTTGATTTTGTTTTGGCCGACGGCTGATAAATCACATTGGTCTCTGGCCGCGGAACGGAGGCAACGAGGATGTCAACAAAGGCTGAAGGCGCATGCACAACAAGGAACATCAGATTTCGCTTCTTGAACAAAATGCCCGAGCTAAAGAGAATTTTTTTCGAATAATTGATGAGCTGCCGGCTGAGGAGGTAACAATAAAGCGAAAATCACCGATGCCAGCCGGCCAAGGCATCTTTGTACGGGAGCGGATGTTGCGGATGAATGGGGAAGTTCGATGCAACTAGGCTTCTTCACAATGCCGATCCACCCGCCAAGCCGCAGTCTGACAGAGACGTTGAAGGAGGACCGCGAACTCGTCCTGCTTGCTGAGGAATTGGAATTCACGGAAGGCTTCATCGGCGAACACATTACCGACGGCGCCGAAAACATTACCTCGCCTCTCATATTTATCGCCTGGCTGCTGCGTGAGACTAGTCGAATAAAGCTGGGAACGGGAACCGTCAACCTGCCCATTCACCACCCCGCGGTGGTCGCAGCCGAAGTCGCCATGGTCGATCACATGGCGGAAGGCCGTTTCCTCTTCGGTATCAGTCCCGGAGGGCTGATATCCGACGCCGAAGCCATGGGGGTGCTGGATAACGACCGCACGGCCATGTTTTTGGAAGCCATCAACCACATTCTCGCCATCTGGGAGGGTGAGCCGCCCTATAACCTGGAAGGTGAGTTTTGGAATATCTCGACCGAAACCACAGTTATTCCCGAACTAGCACAGGGCACCATGGCCAAGCCCTACCAACGACCTCATCCCCCCATCGTGGTCACCGCCGTGGCGCCCTTTTCCCAGGGCGTGGCAGCGGCGGCGGAACGGGGCTGGAATCCGATTTCTGCCAATTTTCTGCAGCCCCAGTGGGTCAAGACACACTGGCCAAAATATGTTGAGGGTTGTGACCAAGGCGGTCGCGTTGCAGACCCCGCAAACTGGCGCATCGCGAAGAGCATTTTCGTGGCCGACGATACCGCGACGGCCGAGCGGTATGCCACGGAGCCTCAAGGACCTTATCATTTTTATTATCGTTCCTTGTTCACTAAACTGCTCCGTGTTGGCCGCGCTAATCTTTTCAAGACCGACCCAGATATGTCTGACGATGCGCTTAATCTAGAGACCATCGTCGATCAACTGGTGATCCGCGGCACCCCCGTTCAAGTGGTCGACCAAATCCTCGCCTACCGCGAGACCATTGGTGATTTTGGCACGTTGCTTTATGCAGGGCACGATTGGACCGACAAAGACCTCGCACGCCGTTCCATGGTGCTGATGGCGGAGGAAGTCATGCCCCGAGTTAACGCCGCCATCGCCGAGTGATTGCTTATTGGCTGTTAATTCTACCCAGAGCTGTCAGGATCCGCTCCGGCGTGGCCGGATGCACGTTCAGACGGACATTTAGCGGCATCAACGCATCGTTGATGGCGTTGAGAACAGCAGCAGGGGCGCCCGCGGTTCCGGCTTCGCCCGCGCCCTTGGCACCAAGTTCGGAATCCTGAGTCGGCGTTACCACATGGTCGACTTCGATGTCGGGCATCTCCGCCGCCATTGGGGTCAGATAGTCCATCATGGAACCATTCAGAAGTTGTCCCTGGTCGTCATACAAACAATGTTCGAACAGCGCGCCGCCAATGCCTTGTACGACGCCGCCGCGGATCTGTTCGTCCACCAGTTGCGGATTGATCACGGTGCCGCAATCCTCGACGGCCCAGTGTTTGAGTAGCCTCACGAAGCCGGTCTCGACATCAACTTCCAACCAAGAGGCTTGAACGCCGTTGGTAAAAGCAAATGGGTATAGCTTCGGGACGTAGTGCCGTGTGGCGACGAGTTCGCTTTGAAAGTCCTTGGGCAGAGTGTCCGCCCGGTAGTAGGCAATTCGACCAACCTCATCTAGCCCAATGCGGTCGTTGCCATCGGCCCCATCAACGACCCGGCCTTCGCGAATGTCCAACGTTACTGGTTCGGCTTGCAGGATGGTACCTGCTACCTTGAGAATGTTTTCTCGCAGCGCCTTGCCTGCCTGCACCGCTGCCTCACCGCCGATCCCAGCAGCCCGGGACGCCCAGGTGCCGCCGCCATAGGGGACTACGTCGGTGTCGCCGGTAATAACCCGCACCTTGTCGATTGGCACACCCACGGAAGTGGCCGTAACTTGGGCCATGACTGCCTCGGCCCCTTGGCCCTGTTCCGTGACACTCGTGGTGCAAATGACATTGCCCTTAGCATCGAGCCGCAACGTGCAACCGTCTTGGGCGGAAATTCGGGCGCCGCCGACGCCGTAGAACATAGCGCTCGGATTTGTCAGTTCAATGAACGTGGCGATGCCAATCCCGCGATAAATACCTTTCCCTCGGAGACGTGTTTGCTCTGTCCGCAAGCCTTCGTAGTCAATCAATTCCACCAGACGGCCCAGCGCGCGATGATGAGACAGGCCTTCGAAACTAAGTCCGGTAGCGGCCGTGTAGGGGTAAGCATCGTCGGGTATAAGATTGCGCCTGCGCACCTCGATCGGATCCATGTCTATGGCAGCAGCAGCGGCATCGACGAGGCCTTCTGTCACAGCTGTTGCGATGGGATGACCTACGGCCCGGTACTGGCACATGGGCACCTTGTTCTGAAAAACCACGGCGGTGCTGGCGCGGTAATTACCGCAGGTGTACTGGGCGCCCGTCAAGTTGACAATCTGGTTTGCCTCGATGCCGCTTGTTCGGGGATATACCGAATAGGGACCGATACCGGTAAGGTCGTCGATCTCAATACCCAAAATCTGACCGCTTTCGGAGATTGCCATGCGCCCCTTGATGCGATGGTCCCTGGCATGGATATCTGTGAGAAAGGATTCCAAACGGTCGGCAATGAACTTTACTGGTCGGCGCAGCATGACGCTCAAGGCGGCCGTGGCCATTTCATCAGCGTAGGTATGGACCTTGATACCGAACGAACCACCTACGTCGCCGCAGATAATGCGTACGTCGTGTTCTTCCAGTCCCAGATGCGTGGCGAAGATGTTCTGCATCATGTGCGGTGCCTGGCAGGAATGGTGCACCGTTAATCGGCCCTCGGCGGGCTCGTAGCTGGACAGGATGGCGCGCGGCTCCAACGTAACGCCGGTGTGACGGCCAAAGGAGAATTCCTGGTCAACAACTGTGCCGGCAGCAAAGGCCGCATCCACATCGCCTGCCTCAAAGGTTCGTTCCCAGGCAAGATTGTCACCAAGGTCCGAGTGAATGACAGGGGTCTTTCCGTCCAGAGCCGTTTCCATATTGGCCGCGACGGGCAGTTCAGTCCATTTCACCTGGACGGTGTCCACACCGTCTTCGGCCTCGGCACGGGTTTCAGCTACCACGGCAGCAACCGCTTCCCCTTGCCAAGAAGCCTTGCGAATTGCAATAGCGTGCTGGGGTTGGGATTTCAAACCCGCCAAATGACTAAGCACGCCGATCCAGGGCGTGCAATACTCCGCCAGTTCTGTACCGGTCACCACAGCTACTACGCCCGGTTTGTTCAGAGCCGCATCAGTGTCTATGCCATCAATTTGCGCGTGGGCGTAAGGCGACCTGACAAATGCTACATGCACCATGCGCGGTAGGCGGACATCATCCACGTAACTACCACGTCCTTGCAGTAGGCGCCGAATATTGGGCCGGGGCACGCTACGGCCAATATAACTGTTCGGCCGGTCAAGAATGGCATGTAGAGAGTTTTCACTCATGAGGAAACTCCGTTACGAGTAGCCGCCACGCTCTCAACTGCATCTACGATAGCTTGATAGCCGGTACAACGACAGTAGTTACCAGAAAGGTAAATACGGATTTCGTCTCGGCTCGGGTTTGGGTTTTCAGCCAACAAAGCCTGAGCAGTTAGGAGCATGCCTGGCGTGCAATAACCACATTGTAGGGCATTGCGCGCATGAAAAGCGGACTGTAAATCAGCAAGTTCGCCATTGTCTGATAGTCCTTCGATGGTTTCTACCTTGGCGCCATTGGCTTGGACAGCCAAGACCAGACAACCACGAACGATATCGTCATTAAAACGTAAGGTGCAAGCACCACAGGAGCCATGTTCACAGCCGATATGGCTGCCGGTCAGCTCTAAGTGATATCGTAGGAAGTCAACCAATGTTTGCCGTACTGGCACCTGGGCGTTGATGTCCTCGCCATTGACTGAAATCTGAATATCAAACATCGGTTCCATATTGTATTCCTCACGCTGCCATGCGCTGGAGAACTCGTTTCGCCAGGACCCTGCAATGGTGTAATTTAGTTTGCTCGCTGCAGCCTGGTTGGCTAACTGGAGTGATATCGTTAGCAATAAGCGTCGAAGCTTCTGCAATATTTTCTTCAGATAGTTTCTTGCCTTCTAAACTTCGCGCTGCGGCAAATGCTAGTGTTGGTTTAGCGCCGGCGGCAAAGAATGTAAGGCGCAAATCGTAGGCGCGGCCGTTATCAACACGTCCATGAGCTGCTAATCCCGCAAGGGCGTAGTCACCATGGCGTCGGGCAAGTTCATCGAACTCGGTGCGGTATCCAGGAGCGAGGACAGGTATTTGTACAGCCCGTAGAATTTCGCCCTGTTTTAATTCGGTTTCAAATGAACCGACAAAAAATTCTGCGGCATCTACCTTCCGCGTACCCTTCAGGCTATCAATTTCTAATTGACCACCCAGCGCGATCAAGCACGCTGGCAGTTCCGCTGCCGGATCTGCTAGTGCTAGGCTACCGCCTATGGTTCCTCGATTTCGAATTGCCGGATGACCGATGTGATGGACAGCTTGAGAAATTAGCGGCGCCGCCTCGGACACGGTTTGTGATTTAAGTATATCGCAATGACGTACCAGGGCGCCAACTCGTAGCCAGCCATCGTCTACCGCAAATTCCTTGAGCGACGCTAGCCCGTTGATATCTACCACATGGCTGGGAGCAACTAGACGCATATTGAGCATGGCCACCAAACTTTGGCCACCGGCAATAACAACCGCATCCGGATACTCGTCGAGTATCGCCAACGCATCTTCGAGATTTGATGGTTTATTATAGTCGAAAAGACACGGTTTCAATAAATCCTCCCAATGAGTTGTACCTTATAAAGGAAACCCGCTAATAACGTTGGGCTCAATTATTTTAGGCAGGAAGTTGGTCGACTATGCGATAACTCTAATGTAATTTTCCCCAGGCGGTATGGTTATAGAACTTCTTCTACGGTTGATTATGAATCACCAGGGAATTTTCACTCGTCGCACGTTATTGCTCTATAGCACCTTTCCATGCTGTAATTGTAGTCATGCAAAAAGTTTGTGATAATACTGATCGAATGCTTTTGGCAGGTCAATATCCTAGCCGAGCAAATAGGGGATTTTAATATGTTAGGAAAATTTGGGAAGTTGCGCCGTAACATAGCACTTGTTAGCGTGCTGGGTTTTACTCTGATATTAGCTCAAGGCCTGATGACAACTGCAACGAGGGCTGCTGAGCCAATCAAAATTGGCTTCAGTATGGCATTGACCGGAGCTCTCGCTGGGGGCGGAAAACAATCCTTGGTTTCAATGGAAATGTGGGCTGAAGATGTAAACAAAAAGGGAGGCCTGCTAGGTCGCCCAGTGGAACTTGTTTATTATGATGACCAAACAAATCCAAAAAACGTTCCTGGAATTTATGCAAAATTGCTGGATATAGATAAAGTAGATTTTGTCGTATCCGGTTATGGCACCAACCTAATCGCACCAGCCATGCCAGTCGTAATCCAAAGGGACTTGGTTTTCATGGGTCT